>JASFFJ010000566.1:0-5445 GCA_050124355.1 Desulfobacterales bacterium
TTCATCGCGTTGCCGTCTTAATTCTGCATCACTGCCCGCTCCTTCGAGTTGTTTTTCATAAAAAGCAATTTCAGCGTCTCGCCAGAGCACCTCAAAGCGCATGCGAATCTCATGTATTCGGTTATAGATGGTTTCCAGCTTGGTGGCCTTGTCGACCACATACTCCGGGGTAGTGACCTTGCCGCAGTCATGCAGCCAGCTGGCCAAGTGCAGCTCATACCACTCCTCCTCCGAAAGTTTGAAATCGTGGAAGGGTTCCTCTTCTGAGTACTCAGCAGCTTCGGCCAGCATCCGCGCAATGACCGGCACCCTCTGGCAGTGTCCGCCGGTATAAGGTGACTTGGCGTCAATGGCGCCGGCCACAAGATGAATGATCGAATCAATCAAATCCCGTTGGGCCTTGAGCAGTCGGCGGTTGTCCAAGGCAACGGCGGCATCCGAGGATAGTGCTTCGATGTAAGAGACGATTTCGGAACTGAATACGGCTATATCCCCCGCGCCATTTCTGGGATTTACCAGCTGCAAGGTACCGATAATCTCGTTTTTCTGGTTGATGAGCGGCACAACTAGAAGCGCCCGGCACTCGTAATTGTCCCGCTCAAAGCAGGTGCGGATATCCTGGTAATCAAACCGATTGTCACTTGCGATATCGTTAACCTGGACGACTTCTCCGGTCATCACAACGTGGCAAACCGCCGGAAGCCTCTTGTTGCGATCGCTGTCACATTGGATGGTCATCGGCTCAACAGGCTTTGCAGTCTCCGAGGTCCCGCCGAAACAGGCCCCCGTCTGATCGTTTCGAAGGATCGTCGGAATCAATCGCCCTCCGTCTTCGCTGCGCAGGCTGATTGCTCCGGCGTCTGCCTTGGCGACCCCTTGGGCTTCCTGCAGAATCATCTCCAGCAGTGTGTTAAAATTCTTTTCCCCGGATAGCGCTTTGGAGATGTTCAAAAATTGCTTGATGGCAGACTTCATCACCGCCATGGTATTTGCTAAATTGTTGACTTCAAGAATTCGTGACCGGACCGAAACCGGGGTATCCAGTTTGAATTCGCGGATGTCTTGGGCCTCTCTTGCCAATACACGCAAAGATCGCGACATTCGTTGCGCCAACCAGAACACCAGCAGGATCGTAAATGCCAACAGCGCCAGGGAAACCAGAATGCTCTGATTTCTTAACCGGTTCACGCCATGCAACAGCTCATCTCGGGGGATCAATGATGCCAGGTACAGATCCTGGCCCTTTCGAATGGGTATTTCACTCACGAATCCCATTATATCCCGGGAGCCATTGTTTAGTTCCATGAGACCCAAGCGCTGCTCGCTGGAAATGGTGTCGGCAAGTTGAGGGTAGATTGGGCGATCTAACACCTTCAGATTCGGCATCTGAAGTTTTCCTCCCTCCGATTGTTTGAAGTGACGCGCGATTTTGTTGTAATTCGAATGGGCTACAACCGTGCTGTCGCTGCTCAACAGAATCAACTCCGTGGAAGGGGTCACCCGTTGATGCGTGAGTTTGGCAGACAGGTCGCGCAGGGTCAAATCAGCTGCGACGACACCCTGACCCTCTTTCAGACGCCTTGCAACCGTAATGCCGATTTCCTGGGTTGCGAAAAGGACGTAATAGTCGGTGGTGATGAGCTCATGGCTATAAACGGCCGCCTTAAACCAGGATCGCATGCGATGATCATAGACAGAGGTCTCTAATATCTCCGAAGATACCAAAAACAGCTTTTCATCGAGAAATAAAATCTGTTCGGAAACCAGCTCATCAAGTTCTCGATCGATCCCCTGGACGACGAAATGCGTGCCAATGGGCGCCTGGAAAGCTTTGCCGGCTTCAGGATTGTTTTCAACCGAGCGGACGATAAAAAAGTCCCCATCCACATCGGCGACATACATGGAAGACAATTGGCGGTTGAGACGCAGGATCTCGACAAAATGCTCCAGCAGACTCAAGCGCTCCTCAAATGACTGACCGACGGTCTTGATGGTCTTGGACGAGATGTTCACCACACTTTGCACCGGTCCGAGCAACTCCGAGACCTGCGTGGTCACCTGATCGCTGATCCGTTTCAAAAGATCGTGGGTTGCCAAAACCGTCGTTCTCTCGTTACCTAAATAATTAAAAACGATCAGCGTCATGCCGGAAAAAAAGGTCAACAGCGTGAAAACAAATGCGATCGTGAATCGCAGGGGGTAGCCTCGCCTGAAAAACAGTGGCTTTCGCTGATGATGTATGGAGTCGTGGTACGTATCGTTAATTGAAGTCATAGCTATCTCAAAGTTAGAAGTTATTTGCCGCTCCGCGCGGCAGCAAAAGCATTAGGTAGCCGCCATGCAGAAATATCGACAAGCGGCACCTGCCGAATTGTGGAATAAGGCGTTGGGTGACCAACATGCAGTGGATGACCCTGGAGCTTTGTCATAGCCTTTTCCGATAACAATATTTTGTTAGCGTGGGGTTAAGAAACTGTCTGGTTCGTGCAATTTTTTTTTCCATCCTAAAATTTATCGGTTAATGAGAAACTAATTGTTTTGTAATCAGAATCTAATATTTCTCAACCAAAAGAAGAGTTTCGGGTTTGATTTCACCTTACAAATAAAACGGGGAGATTTCGGGCATGGAGGACTAAGGATGTATTCCACACAGCATGCTCTAACAAGGTGAAATGGATTGGCGATATTAGCGAGCGGTTTTCTTATAAAAATATTGATTTTGGAGATTTTTAATGGATTTACAAGAGATGTACACCGGTTCAAGGAGCAGGCCGGCATTGTTGCCTACAATCAAGAAGAGGCCATTCGAACATTGACCAAGCTATTGCCCAAGAAAGCCGACCGTATTGAGGCCTTCGAAATCGCCAACAGCATCGCCACCGCTGATATGGAATTGGATCAGAAAGAGCAAGACCTGCTGGCTGAAATACAGGGCACATTCAAGTTTTAATGCTATCCGCTGCTCGAAAAGTTGCCTTCCGGCTGCATGGTTCAATTTCAACAAATCAAGTTCAAATAGTTCATGGAAGGCCGATATTTTTCGAGCTAACAAATATCTATCAGAAAGCTAATGGTTACCAAATTAAAGCGGGATAGTTAGTAGCCGGAACTTGGAAAATAAACTTTGGAGAGGAAAACCAACGACATGATTGCCAACAAGACATTCGATGAAATGAACATAGGCGACTCCGCCAGTCTGGAACGTATCTTGACCAAACGCGATGTGGATATGTTCGCGGTTATCAGCGGGGATATGAATCCCACCCATCTCAGCGACGAATACGCCCAAATGCTGCTCGAGCGTCAGAAGGTCAGCGGTCACAGCATGTGGGGCGGTGCTTTGATATCGAGCCTGCTCGGCAATGACCTGCCCGGTCCGGGGACGGTCTATAAGTCCCAGCAGTTTGATTTTCATGGTGCTCTCGAACTGGATGACACGCTTAAAGTGAGCATAGCAGTCAAAGAAAAACGCGCGGCCGACAATACCGTCATATTCGAATGCCGGGGTGTCAACCAGCGCAACGAGGAGATCATCACGGGGATCGCCGAGGTTCTGGCCCCCACCAAAAAAGCGACTGGCGAGGGGGTGGCCGCTTATGATCTGACGTATCACGCGCGCCATGCCTTTCAGGATCTCATCGAAAAAGTGCAGAACGTGGATCCCATATCAGTGGCAGTGGCGCACCCGTGCAGCAAGACGGCTTTATTAGGCGCGATTGATGCGGCCCAGGCCAACATCATCGAACCGGTATTGGTCGGACCCCAGCAGCGCATCCAGCAACTGGCCGATGAGCATGAAATCGATATCTCGCCCTACGAATTGGTGGACACCCAGCACAGCCATGCTTCGGCATCGGAGGCGGTGGCGTTATGCCGCAGCGGCCGCAGCGAAGCGCTGATGAAAGGCAGCCTGCATACCGACGAGTTCATGTCGGCGGTGATTAAAAAAGAGACGGGTCTGCGGACGGCATCGCGAATCAGCCACGTCTTCATTCTGGATGTACCGACCTATCCACGCCCCTTGTTTTTGAGCGATGCCGCCATCAATATCTATCCGAATTTGGAAGATAAAATTCACATTGTCAACAATGCCGTCGGCCTGGCCCATGCCCTGGGTATTGAGACGCCCAAGGTCGCGATCTTGTCTGCGGTGGAGACCATCAACCCCAAGATTCCGTCCACTATGGAGGCCGCCTCGCTCTGTAAAATGGCCGAGCGGGGGCAGATAACGGGGGCGCTGCTGGATGGTCCGCTGGCTTTTGACAACGCCATCAGCAAGGAAGCGGCCATCATCAAGGGCATTGACTCCGAAGTTGCTGGGCAAGCCGACATTTTCGTGGTGCCGGACCTGGAGGCCGGCAATATGCTGGCCAAACAGCTGACTTACCTCATCGATGCCGATGCGGCCGGTGTTGTGGTGGGTGCGCGCGTTCCGGTCATCCTGACCAGCCGGGCTGACTCGGCCAGGGCGCGGTTGACCTCATGTGCCGTTGCCGCCGCTGCGGCGTTCGCCAGCCGGACCCGTGCCTCCGGCATTAAAGCGGCTGTGTGAAAAAAGGATGGATTTCATGAAAGGCTGCATCTCGGTCGTTAACAGCGGATCTTCCAGCATCAAATTTTCTCTTTTCGGCAACGTCGAAAAGGAGGAGATGAGTCTGGTTTTTGGCGGACAGGTGGAAGGTATCGGTGTGGCGCCGCGGTTTAAAGCCCGCAATGACCAGGGTGAAGTTCTTGAGGAAAAAGCGTGGGAACACGGCCCTGATGTCAACCACGAAAGCCTGATGAGTTACATCATCGGTTGGATCCGAGAAAATCGGCAACGCCTGGGGCTTGAGTTAATGGGAGTCGGGCATCGCGTGGTTCACGGCGGGGACGCTTATAGTTGCCCGGTTAAGGTGGACGACGCCGTTTTACAAAACCTGGAAAAATTCATCCCCTTGGCTCCGCTGCATCAGCCGCACAACCTCGGCCCCATCCGGTCGGTGATGAAACTGGGTGCCGACATTCCACAAGTTGCCTGCTTTGACACGGCCTTTCACCGCACCAATCCGCCGCTGGCGCAGGTTTTTGCCTTGCCGCGCCGTTTGACGGAGGAAGGTATTCGCCGTTACGGGTTTCACGGTCTCTCCTACGAGTATATTTCCCGCCGTCTACAGGTGTTGGATCCCGCGGCTGCCCAGGGGCGCGTGGCCGTCGCGCACCTGGGCAGCGGGGCTAGCATGTGCGCGCTGCTCGGCGGCAAGAGCATCGCCAGCACGATGGGATTTTCAGCCATGGACGGACTTCCTATGGGGACCCGTCCCGGCAATCTCGATCCGGGCGTCGTGCTGTATCTGATGCAGGAAAAAGGCATGGCAGCAAATGAACTGGAAGACCTTTTTTACAAGCAATCAGGGCTGCTGGGAGTCTCAGGGATCAGCAATGATATGCGCGTTTTGCAGGAAA
>JASFFJ010000567.1:0-5437 GCA_050124355.1 Desulfobacterales bacterium
CGGTATTGTGAATTATCATTTGGGATTGCGTCTCAACCTGTGCGAACTTGACACCTGTTGGGAAGCCATAAAAAAAAAACTCGATAATTATTGGCTGCCCTTTAACGGTGTAAAGGAAGTACTATTGGAACTCTCGCGAAGATCCATCGGACTGGGCGTGATATCTAACTGGGACTGTACCGCGCGGGATATATTAAGCAGTGCCGGACTGTCTGAATTCTTCGACCCTTTAATCATCTCCTGTGAAGTAGGCTGCAGCAAGCCGGACCCGCGGATCTTTAATATAGCCTTGCAAAAGGCGTCCACGGAAGCCAACCGGTGTCTTTATGTCGGCGATAATTATTATGACGATTGTCTTGGCAGCCGCAAGGTGGGAATGAACGCTTTGATTATCAATCGATTCGGCTCTATGGGCGTTGAAGAAATCGATGATTGCCCGGTCATTCACCAACTCTCTGATATTTTAAATTATTTTGAATAGCCGCAAACAGCGCCTTAATCAACTCAAGCTACCAATGCGGTTGTCGTTATATTGATATCTTCAATTGATCCATGCCAAAAGGCTAAAACCCATTGGTAAAGTGAAACCCACATGACCCAACACTCAATCGCGCCAATTATCGGGATTGATCGGGGAGCCTCATTTACCGATTTTGCTGTTGTCGATTCTGATGGTTTAGGCGATATTTTTAGCATAGAAAGCCGGTCCTGGCATCATATCAAAACCGCCTGCAAAGACTTGATCACAAAATACCAAACCCGGCACATCGTTTTCTCGGGCTCGGCTACAGGGATGCCAAGGTACCTAAAAAATATCGTCAACATCATTGCTGAAATTGATGCCATCGGCTTCGGGGGCTCAGCTCTGGCCAATTGTAAAAAGTGTGTTGTCGTAAGCATGGGTACGGGCAGTGCCATTGTTCATTTTGTAAATAAAAGCGCTGAACACCTGGGCGGTTCGGGCGTCGGGGGTGGAACCATCAAGGGGCTTTCATCCCTTATCTGCGGTATCGATAATCCTTCCCGGATAGAAGCCCTGGCGCTGAAGGGAAATGCATCAAAACTTAACCTAACCATTTCGGATCTGGGTTATGAGCAGATCAGTTTTTTGGGTGCGGATATGACGGCAAGTAACTTTGCCGATCTAAAATCCGATAGAGTTGAAGACCAGACCGCTGCAATTTTGAATTTGGTTGGAGAAACGGTGGGCATCATCGCCTCCATATGTGCCCGCTCGGTCGATTGCCGGAATCATATCGTCGTTGTCGGAAAGGTTGCGGACAACCGGTATATCCGCCGGGTGCTCAAACTTGTGGGACAACTGTACCAAACGACCTTTATCTTTCCGGAAAATCCAGGATATGCCACCGTATACGGCGCGGCACTCAAATACAGCTATGATATGAACACTGCCGCTGGCCGCGAGCGTCCAGTCTGATCGGAAAAAAACTTTTCGGGCTCGGTTCCGAAATCGGTCGCTGTCGGGTTTCGCATTTGGCAATAACACCGGTAACATGTAGGTTGGATTGAGTGCAACGAAATCCAACAAAGCCTACTTTAGGCTCAACCCAACCTACGAAATGCAAAAGGATACAGGATAGAACCAACTCCAACTTTTTGAAATCAAGTTTCACACAAGTGCTGCCGCTGGCTGTTTAGTTGTTTTGTGTTTGGTTGTTTGGTTTTTGGTATTTAGCTTTCAGGGTTTCGGGTTTCAGGTAAAGGTTAACCAGTTTGATCAAAAAAGAAATTTAACAATGTGGTAAAAAGTTAAAAGTTCTTTATAGCGTCATTCCGGCGAAGGCCGGAATCCAGTAACTTCAGCATATTCTAGATGCCGGATCAAGTCCGGCATGACAAATTAAAGAATTCTTTCTATTTTATTTTTTTAAAGCGCAGAGCGAAGCCTCCGGCTCGTAGATGTTGTAGCGCCTACGCCTCGGAGAGCGACATCCATAATTCGTCAATCGACAATCGTCATTCGTCATTCCATTTAGTTTCATATAAGTGCTGCCGCCGGCCAAAAATACGGCCGGTTTTATCGAAAAAGAGTCACCCCAGGAAATCTCCGCGGAGATCGAGGATGCTACTAACAACAAATATCAACAACACGAATACCATGATCGGCCTGAGCGACGGCCCTGAATGGATCGCCAACTGGCGGATAAAAACGGACCAGGCCAAGCAACCGGATGAACATGCCATGCTGTTGCGCAATCTGTTTCAGCACCAACAGCTGAGTTGGACGGACGTCACTGGCGTAGCGCTGGCCAGTGTTGTGCCTCCTCTGACCGCCACCTTTGTCGAGATGTATCAGCGCTATTTTCACATCGAACCGTTGGTAGTGACGAACAAAATCAAAACAGGTGTAAAAATCCGGATCGATTACCCGGCCGAAGCCGGGGCCGACCGTATTCTCAACGCCCTGGCAGCCGGGAAGCTGCACGGCTGCCCCTGTATCGTGGTCGATTTCGGCACTGCTACCACTTTTGATGCCGTCTCCAGGGAAGGCGACTATCTCGGCGGCGCAATTGCGCCCGGTTTAGGCATCGCAGCGGAAGCTTTATATACCCGGACTGCCAAGCTGCCTCGCATCGAGCTCACAGCGCCTCCTGCAGCCATCGGACATAACACTATCCATGCGATGCAGTCCGGCATCATGTTTGGGTATATAGGTCTGATCGAAGGATTGGTCAAACGAATTAAAAAAGAGTTGGGGGCCAATACCAAGGTCGTTGCCACTGGTGGGCTGGCCCATGTTCTTGCCAAAGAAACCGCAGTGATAGAGACCGTCGATGATATGTTGACCTTAGAAGGACTGCGGCTGATCTATGATCTCAATCGAAAAAGGTGAGCCCCAATGAAAGCAGTGCGATGTCTTATCGATAAAAACATCGTCGTCGGCGTGACCGGCGGTATATCGGCCTATAAAACCGTGACGCTGTGCAGTCGACTGGTCAAGGCCGGTGCACGGGTTGATGTCATCCTGACCGATGCTGCCGCCGAGTTTGTGCGCCCTTTAACTTTCCAGGCCCTGACCCACCGGCCGGTCATTACCGAAATGTTTTCGCTGTTGCAGGAAACCGAAATCGGCCATGTCTCGCTGGGAAAACGTGCAGACCTGATGATCATCGCACCGGCCACCGCCAATACATTGGCAAAGCTGGCCCATGGTTTTGCAGACAACATGCTGACAACGACGACACTCGCCTGCCGGAATCCAATTCTGGTGGCCCCGGCCATGGAAACCGCTATGTGGGATAATCCGGCAACTCTGGCCAATCTGCAGATTCTGCGTGAAAGAGGAGTGTGTGTGGTTGGACCGGCGGAGGGACACCTGGCATCGGGCGCCTCGGGAACCGGCCGCATGAGCGAGCCGGATGAACTGTTCGGTGCCGCCCGTTGGATATTGGGCCGCCGGCAATCCATGGCCGGCGTCCGCGTGGTTATAAGCGCCGGCGGTACTCAGGAAGCCATAGATCCGGTGAGATTCATTGGCAACCACAGTAGCGGCAAAATGGGCTATGCACTGGCCCAGGCGGCAAGTGATCGCGGTGCCGATGTCGTCCTGATCCATGGTCCGACATATTTGGAGAAAATTTTCGGTGTGGAAGATGTGGCTGTGGAATCGGCCGAGAAGATGCACACCGCTGTTCTGGAAGCTGTGTCCAATGCCGATGCCCTCATCATGGCGGCGGCGGTAGCCGATTACCGCCCGGTGACAAGTACCGCTCACAAAATCAAGAAAAGCAATGAGGGTATGACCCTGAATCTCGTCCGCACCCGGGACATATTATCTGCAGTGGCCGAAAATAGAGATGAAAACAACCGTCTGAAAGCCGTTATCGGGTTTGCCGCCGAAACCGAATCTCTGGTGGCCAATGCACGTGATAAATTAAACCGCAAGCGGCTGGACCTTATCGTTGCCAACGACGTCTCCTCCGATGATAGCGGATTTTCCGTTGACACCAACCGTGTAACCCTCATCGATTCAGCCGGAAAGGCTGACGAGCTGCCGCTGCTGCACAAGCAGGAAGTCGCGGAGATTATCATCGATAGGCTCATGGGTCTTATAAAGCGGAATTAACGACAAATATGAGGTCAAATTACCGATGACCCTAAAACAAATCGGAGAATTCGGTTTCATCGATACCATCAGCAAGGGCTGTTTGATCCGTCCGGACAACATTATCCGGGCGATTGGAGATGACGCCGCCGCTTTCACGGTCGCTTCAGACCAGGTATCTCTCGTTACCACCGACTTGCTGGTTGAACGTATTCATTTTATTCGAAAATCGATTTCCGGATTCGATCTGGGACATAAATCCCTGGCCGTGAATCTAAGCGATATTGCCGCCATGGGAGGTGAAGCCCGGGAAGCATTTGTCAGCATCGGCATTCCGTTGACGTGTCCGCTGGATTATCTCAAAGCGGTTTATGACGGCATGAAACACCTGGCCGCCAAATTTGATGTCAACATTCTGGGCGGCGATACCACCCGCTCTGAGGTTGATTTAATCATCAACGTTGTCGTTCACGGCACGGTTGAAAAAAATCGGTTGCTGCGCCGTGATACGGCCAAGCCGGGTGACATCATTTTTTTAACCGGAAATCTGGGTGATAGTAGGGCCGGACTTCACCTGATTCTAAATAATCTTCCGGTTGATTCCACCGAAACAAAAGCCCTTTATCGAGCGCATGTTTTGCCGGAGCCCCACCTGCGCGAAGGGCGTTTTCTGGCAGGTCAGTCCGGCATCCGGGCGGCCATTGATGTCAGCGACGGGTTGAGTTCCGACATTGGCCATATCACCGAACAAAGTGAGGTGGGCGCCACATTATATGCCGCTCAAATACCGGTTTCAGATTCCTTGCAAACATTTTGCGCTGCCTATGGATTCGACCCCCTTGAATATGCCCTTGGTGGTGGAGAAGATTATATTCTGCTGTGTACCGCTGCACCCCAAAACGCCGATGAAATTGCGCATAATTTTCAACAACGGTTCAAGCGACCGCTTTTTCGTATCGGTAAAACGACGGCCGAACGTCGACTGGAGGTTGTCTATGCCAACGGCGCATCCAGAGCAATTTCGCCCCGGGGTTGGGACCACTTTAAGATAAACCAAGGTTGAGTGGTTCAGGGTTCCCAGTTCAAGGTTAGCTGTTTGACGTTCTTTCCATCACCATAGACTTTATTGGATGAAAACCATCGGTAGTTAACATCTGAACCTCTAAATCCGTGAACGGTTGCTCTATCCGGAATAGCCATCATACGATATTGAGTAAATCAATTTTATAGCCAGGTGAGGACACGATCCTTTATATAGGAGATGTCTTGTTTTTTACAACCCAGAACGGCTGAGCCTATTCTTTCTTACCCCAGAAAAATATAGTAAACCGAAGTGGAGACAGCCCAAACAAGCACCACGGCGGTGCCAAT
>JASFFJ010000568.1:0-5419 GCA_050124355.1 Desulfobacterales bacterium
TTTTCAGCTGCTTTGGCCTTTTCCTTCTTGGCTTCCATCATTTTTTGGACAGCCTCTTTAAGCTTCGATTCCGAATCCAGAAGAAACTGGCCCGAGGTAACCACCGTTTCTCCCGGAGCGAGTCCCGTTAAAATCTGGACTTTGCGGTCGTCAAGCGCGAGACCCAGTGTCACGTCCCTGGGGGTGAACTTGTTGCTATCGCGTGTCACGAAAACAAGATTGCGTTCGCCGGAGCGGATAACCGCCTCGGAGGGAATGATCAATCCCTCCTCTTTTTCGGTGACTTTGAGGCGAATGTCGGCGTACATTTCGGGCTTGAGAAGGAGGTCCGGGTTTTCAAATTCGAGTCGGATGATGATATCCCGCGTCTTGGGCTGCAGGTAGGGGTAGACATAGAAAACCTTCCCGGTAAACATCTGGCCCGGCAGATAGGGAAGGGTCATCTCGGCAGGCTGGCCCTCGGATATCCAGGGCAACTCATACTCGTAAATGTGTGCTTCAACCCAGACGCGACTCAAGTCGGCAATCCGGTATATGGTGGTTCCCGCTTTGATGTAGCTTCCTTCTTCGGCCATTTTATGGGTGACGATTCCGCTGAAGGGCGACCGAATCGTTATGGTTTTTTTAATTTGGCCGGAAGTCTCGATGTCTTGGATTTCGCTTTCGGCCACATCAAAATATTTCAGCCGGCGGCGTGCTGACGCCAGTAGTTCCTGGTTACCCATTCCAGGTGTTCGCCGCAGGTTACGGTAGGCCACCATATATTCTTCCTGGGCCGTCAGCAGTTCAGGAGAATATATCTCGAATAGGGGCTGGCCTTTTTCGACAAATTTTCCGGTGAAATCAACGTGAATTTTTTCAATCCAGCCGCTTGACTTGGGACTGATCTGGGCTGTCCGGGTCTCATCATAAGTAATGTGTCCATAGGTCCGAATGGTGTGAATCAAGGGACCTTTTTTCGCGATCGCTGTGCGAAGTCCCATATTCTGCTGGGTCACCGGATCGATCTTAACTGCCACGCCGCCAACCAGTTCGTCTTCGTAAACCGGCACCAGATCCATACCCATGGCGCTTTTGCCTGGTTTGTCATAAATTTCGGCGGGAACCATGGGTGCCCGCCAGTAGGCGATCTTGCGTTCGGCTTCCTCCCCGTCAGCCTGGTCTGTGATTTCATCTTCATAGACCGGTACCAGATCCATGCCCATGGCGCTTTTGCCGGGTTCGTCATAAATTTCGGTGGGAACCATGGGTGCCCGCCAGTAGGCAATCTTGCGCTCGGTCTGCTGACCGGTGTCAGCGGTATTGGCGGAAGCTTTTTCGACAATCTTTCCGTCTTCACGCGGTCCCAGATATCCCAGCAAATAAGCCCCACCACCGGCCACCAGCAGCGTGGTCAATACGGTTACAACGACTACCCTCAAAGAGGTTTTTGATTTCTTGATCGTTTGATCCTTCGTCATGGGTATAAACTCCATGAAAGCCAAAACTGACTACTTAATGCCTAAATGGAAAGTCCACCTTTCGTAGGTTGGGTTGAGCCGACTCGGTAATGTTGGGTTTCGTACCTCAACCCAACCTACGAAATTCAGGCATTTACGAGTAATTATTTCAAAAGATGAAACCCAACATTTATAATCAATACAAAGAGGTTCCCATGACCCGTTCCAGCTCGGCCCTTGCGATGCCCAGATCGCTATTTTTACGCGCCAGGGTCAGGTTGGCCCGCAGCCAGGTGTTATAAGACGCAATTACGTCAGCAAATGTCACTTTACCGGTTTCATAACCACGGGAAGAAACATCGAGGGCGGCCCGGGAAAGATCCATAACCGTCTGGCGGTAAAGGGTCCCTTCGCGTTTCGCTCGGTCCAGTTCGAACCAGCCTTTCCGCACCAGCGTCTTGGTGGTTGCCTCCATCTTGGTTAGTTCCGCTTTTAATGCCCTTAGCTTCTGTCGGGTTTCCCGTACAAACGCGTCGTTGGTACCGTACCAGGGCATTTTGGGCAATCCAGCTTTTCGCGATGCCGCCGTTACCGTTTGGAAGGTCTCTTTCGTTGCCGCCGAACCGACCTGGTTGACCGCTTCATCGTTGTAAAGAGAGAGATTCAAGGTGTAAGGCGGCAGCACCATCGTTTCCGCCATTTCGATCATGCGTGCCATCTTGCCTACCTTGGCCCGCATTTGCCGCAATTCCTGCCGCCGTTCATGGGCCAAAGGATAGAGTGAGGCCAAGGGCGGTGCATTTGTGCTTGGACTTTGGTTTGCGGGCGATCCGATATTGCTCCCGGGCGGAAGATTCACGATTTCGCGAACCTCGGACTCGACATTGCGCTGCTTTTCCCGCAAAGTCGTCAGCTCTTCCTCGAGGATCTCCCTTTGGATGCGAACTTTGATGACATCCTGAAAGCTCGTCTTGCCGGTCTCATAACGGGTATTGGCCACGGATTCCAGGTGCCTGAATAGTTCCACGGTATCCACCTCGATTTTTATCGCCTGGCGCACGAAAACAAGATTCCAGTAGGCTTTTCGGGCGGCGATGATGGCCTCGCGGCGCGCCATCTCCAGGCCTTCCCAGGCGGCCCGGGTCTCCTGTCCTACGATTTCACCTTTCAAAGACAGAACCCCGGGAAATGGGAACTTCATCTGAATCGGATCGCGGCCTTTCATGGGCCCGATACCGGTCATCAGACCTTCGGTAAAAGCGGTATATTGGCGCAGAATTTCATCGAGATTGGCAACCTGGCTGAACTTCTCGACGGTTCCCCGAAATCGGTTTTCGGCCGCCTTAATCCCCGGATTGCGGAGCAGGGTCAACGTTTCCAGCGTTTGCGGGGAGAACCTGGATTGCAAAGCGGCAATCGCAGCACTGTCGTCGCTGCCGGCCGGCCGGAGTGACGCCAGTATCGTCGAATCGGGACGAAAAAAAAGCGGTTTCTCTGCCGTAGAGGTCAAGGCCATCTCCCAGCGCGCCCGGGCCTCCGCGATTTGCTTTTTCACGGTCGCAAACCCGGCGTTGATTTGGGTTTCCGCCTGGTTGTTAACGGGTTGCGCCTGGGCCGGTAAGTAAGACGGCGGCTGATACGCCTTAATCTCATTTTTCAGATCCCGGTATCCCGTACAAGCCTGGGCTGCGATGAATACGGTCAATGCACCGGCGGCAAGATATTTGTCAGTCATGGGCCCCCTTCCCAGCGCCATCTGCCGTATTGCCGGTTCTTTGGCTAAGACGTTGACCCACAAACCGCTCCAGGCGTGCCAGAAATTTTCCATAGTCTGCCCGGGCTCTGGCACGTGCAAGCTGAAAATTGTACCAGACCGCTTGAGTTTCGATGAAATCCGAAAAAGTCGATTCACCTTCCCGAAACCAGGTCTCCGCTATCTCCATCGATCTTGCCGCCTGGGGCAACAACTCTTCCCCGTAAAGCGTCATGAGTCGGCGAGCATTTTCCAGTCGGAAAAAAAGATTGCGGATGTTGGTGCGGGTGTCGTTGATGCGGGCCTGTTCAGCCGCTTGGGATTTTTTCATTTCCGCCCGGGCAATATTCAGCCGCGCTTTGTTTTGGCCAAACCACAGTGGCAGCGTCAGACCGGCTTGAACACCGTAGGCATCCCGGCCCGCATGATCGGGATCCACGGGGACGTCGGGGTCTCCGATGGAGGCGTAGAACAGCCCGAATTTAAAGTCCGGAAAATTTTGATAGCGAGCCTGGTCAATCTTGACATCCGCTTTTTCAACCTCCACTCCGGCGATCCGGATCTCTTCCTGATGAGCCTGTGCCAGCTGATAAAGTTCCTCGAGACTGAGAACGATCGGTGGAAATGCCTCCGCCGCCAATGTCCCGAAAGGCGCATCCGGCGCACGATTCAGGATGCCGTTCAGCCTGGTTTTTTCCGTCATTTCCAAATCATCGAGCAGCAGCATATCGTAGCGCAACTGGCCCGTCTGGGACTGGGCCTTGACCATGTCCATTAAAACGGCCCGATCTTGGGCATAAGCTGTTTCACCGACCTTACGCAGATGATCAAGCAGTTGCATATTCTGCTCGACCACGGTCTTGGCCTCGCGGATATAAAGCAACTCGTGATAAGATTCACGGATAGACAGAATGACATTTTGCACCGCCTGGTCCAGCTTAAGCCGGGCGATCCGGGCATCGGCCTGGACGACCTCGCCGGCCGAGGAGAGTTTTCCGGGGAAGGGTATTTTCTGTGAAAGTGTAAGGTTCCAATCCTGGGGGCCGAGACGGGTTTCGATGGGATCGGGGAAATAGGTGACATTCAACTGGGGATCCGGCAAGGCGGTTGCCAGGCGGTATTTTTCCACGGTGGCCTTCCATGCTTCCTGAGCCGCACGGATCGAAGGATTTTCCCGGTAGGCGAGCGCAACGAGGTCGCTAATGCCGATCTTCTGTGTCAGTTTGGCTTCCAGAGCTTTCGTGGACATGGTCTGCGCCGAGCACAGGCCTCCCGACAAACAAAACAAAAACAATGTGCCAACCAGCCACATACTGACACTGATGGTTTTTGTGATAAAACCCATACGTACACTAATACTGAATCCTTTCATCAATTCCCCCTCCTGGATGTTCGGGGCGTACCGACTGCTTGGGTCGATGCACTCACCCATCGTGAAAATATGCGGTAAGTATGTAAGCGTTCGTTGAAAAGGTCGTAAATTACGTATTTCAAAAATTTGTTTTTTTTGTGAGCAAGGCACGTGCCAAAATGTCGAAGCCTGAATGAAGTGGCAAATATCAATTTGATATCGTTCAGAAATTGAATTGTGAACCTATTTCACAACAACATCTAAGGACGCAGAGTCTGGTTAAAATGTATCCATTTTAACCAGGCAGTTTGGCAAAACTGCGCAATTTTTGCGCATCAACTCGTTTCCTACATTGACATCAAAATCGGTATTTAATATAAGATTCTGATATTTCATGACTTATTGATATAAATCTGTTTCTTGTCAAACTGGCACGCCGTTTGCCTTATTTTATTGCGCCGGCGACGAATTACCTGAACCAATGTTCATTTTGGCGAACGACGGAATCCAGGAAAACAGCCTGGATGCTGGATCCGTCATTCCGGACCTGATCCGGGACTGCTATGATGGGTGTTTCCTATTTCATTGTCCATTTAATAAAAAGTCAGGTCGTCAAAAGATATAATCAACCAAAATTGACGATGACTGCATTTGCAATTTACTCTGTAATTCATATAATGCCTCAATTTTTCATGTAAATTATTGAGAAGCTTGATATGTACTGAATAACATCAGATCGTGGTAATTTCAGGGCTTCAGACCTCAATTGGCTAATGAAGATACTAAATGAAGATACTAAAGGTAAAAAAACTATATCTTCCGGCGCTGTCCATTGTGGCGGTCGTCTTACTGCTTCTGATTTTGATGAGTATCTCA
>JASFFJ010000569.1:0-5408 GCA_050124355.1 Desulfobacterales bacterium
CAAGGAATTTTGGAAGCAATTGAAGGGTACACAGAGATCAGCACCTCCGAAATAATTATATCCATCCGACACGGTGGTCCCTTATTTGACGTCGGAAGAAAATCATTTACAACAATAATCTTCCCTCGGCGAACCTTTAAGACAAACCGACGTTTCGTTGAATTCTTTTCTTATTGCCGCTTTTCTTGATCGAGCGCATTTCACAATCCTGGGTATGATACGCGGTAACACCCCGTTTGCCCCGTTTTCCAAACCATTTTTCAGCTTCAAAGGGATCATTTCTCTCAAGGTCTGAAACCGTCTCAATAAATTAATGCTTGATTTTAGGCTAAATTTATATCAAAAGTACAGTTGTCGTAACGATATTCACGGCAGGATAATTGGCAACCAACCACAACAAGACAAAGGAGGACGGTAAATGAAATCTTTTAAACTGGTATTTGTGTGTTTGTTGGCCCTGGGTTTAGTGTTTCTTGCATCCAACAGCTTTGCCAGGGTCACGCTGGTGTACGGTACGACCGAAAAAGTGACGGACATGGACCCGGCCAATGCCTATGACTTCCATACCTGGGAAATTTTTTACAATATTTATCAAGGGCTTTTGGGATATCCCCCCGGCAAAACCAATCTGGTACCTGGATTGGCCGAATCCTACGAAGTCGTCGACGACGGCAAAGGTTACATTTTTAAGCTCAAAGAAGGGGTGAAGTTTTCCGATGGCACTCCCTTCGATGCCAATGCCGTCAAATGGTCCATCGACCGGGTGATGCGGATCAAAGGGGATCCTTCCTGGCTGGTGACCGATTTTGTGGAGCGGGTGGACGTTCTGGACAAATTTCGAGTAAAGTTTGTATTAAAGAATCCGGTAGCCTATTTTCCTTCTCTGGTCGCTACGGTGCCCTATTACCCGGTAAATCCCAACATTTACCCGCCGGATAAAATCGTTCAGGACCCCACGGCGCTGAAAGGCGGCAAGCTGGTCGGACTGGGACCTTACCGGGTGGCATTTTTTAAAAGAGACCAGGAAATTGCCCTGGAGGTTAATCCCCATTATGTGGGCGACAAACCCAAAAACGACATGATCATCATCCGGTACTTTGCGGATGCCACCACCATGCGGCTGGCGCTGGAAAAAGGCGAGCTCGATTTTGCCTTTAAGTCCTTCAATCCGTCGGATATCAATGACCTGCAAAAAATGGATAACATAAAAACCATCGAAGGGCAGGGACCTTATATCCGCTACCTGTGTTTCCAGAACAACACCGAACCGTTTACCAATAAAATTGTGCGCCAGGGTGTGGCGGCCGCCATCAACCGGCCGGAAATCATCAAAAAGGTGTTTCTCGGTCAGAATGAACCGCTTTACTCGATGGTGCCCATGGGCATGTGGACCCATACGGATAATTTCAAAGAGGTGTTTGGCGACGGCAACATCGAAAAATCCAAAGAATTGTTGGCGCAAGCCGGCTTTAATGAAAGCAATAAGTTGAAATTTGAATTCTGGTACACCCCCAGCCATTACGGCGATACCGAGGTGGATATGGCGGCGGTGCTTAAAGCACAATTTGAGGCCACCGGTGTCATGGAGGTCACTGTTAAATCCGCGGAATGGGCGACTTACAAGGAAAACTGGCGCAATCAGCTGATGCCCGTCTATTTGTTGGGCTGGTATCCAGACTACATCGATCCGGACAACTACACGGCCGCCTTTGCCGGGACCGCCGGCTCGAAAGGCAACGGTATCTATTTTTCCGATCCGGCCTGGGATGCAATGTTTGTGGAGGAGCAGAAAACTTCCGACGAGAGCGCCCGGGAAGCGATCTTTAAAAAGGTCCAGCAGATGTGGACCGATGAAGTCCCGACAGCCCCTATCTTTCAAGGAACCCTGTTTTTGTTCGCTCAGAAGGATATCAACGGCATCATGATATCACCGACACTTCAGTTCATTTATGCACCCATTGAAAAGATGAAGTAAGTCAAATGAAAAATGGGATTCGTCGCACGTGACGAATCCCATATTCATATATTTCCGAGGCTCGAACATCCATAACCTTTCACAGTTTTATGAAAAATCTGCTCAGATACATCATCGCGCGCACATTTCTCACCATCCCCATGGTTTTTATTCTTTTGAGCATTGTCTTTGTGGTCATTCGGGTGATGCCGGGGGATCCCGTCTCCTCCATGCTCGGCGGCCATGCGCCAGAAAAAGTCATTGAACAGAAAAAAGAGGAATTGGGACTGAATAAACCGCTGATCGTTCAATACGGCAGCTATCTGTGGCAAATCTGTCGTCTGGATCTGGGAAATTCCATGATTTTCAAGCAGCGGGTTACCGATACGATCAGAGACAAACTCCCGGCCACCATTGAGTTGACTTTTTTTGGCATGCTGATCACGCTGCTCGTAGGTGTGCCGCTGGGGGCCTATGCCGCCGACAAACGCAGGTCATCTCAAGACTACGCCATCCGTTTATATGGTATCGTGATTTACTGTATTCCGGTCTATTGGCTGGGCCTGATGCTGCAGATGATATTCGGCATCTGGCTGGATATTTTCCCCATTGCCGGAAGAACCGGTGCCCGGGTGTTCGTGGCCGGTTTTGACAAGACCGGATTATATATTTTAGATACGATTTTAGCCAAGGATTTTTACGCGCTCAAGGACGTCCTGGTTCATCTGGTGCTGCCTTCGGTAACCCTGGGATTGACGCTTTCCGGAATTTTTATCCGTCTGACCCGGGCCAACATGCTGGATGTATTAAAATCGGACTATATTCTGGCGGCCGAGGCGCGGGGTATCCGTCACCATCGGGTGGTATACAAGCATGCGATCATGAACGCGTTTGTCCCTATTTTGACCATGATGGGGCTTCAGGTGGCCATATTGATGGCCGGTGCGGTTTTGACGGAGACCACCTTTTCCTGGCCAGGCATGGGTCGGCTGTTGCTGGAAAGGATCTATCTGAGAGATTATCCAACCATTCAGGGGGTTATCGTCATTTTTGCATTGATCGTGGCGGCGGTCTCTCTGGTTGTGGATATCATTTATGCCCTGGTGGACCCGAGGGTAAGGTATTAGTGGAATGACGAATGACGATTGTCGAATGAAGGAATGTTATCGAATTTGAAGATACTTAATGATGGCTTGATTGGATTCGATGGTTTGGCCATAGTCACCTTGTTGGTGGTACATTTAATATGTTGAAAGAATTGCAATCCCGACTCGAGTACATGGCAGCAACAGTAAATAATAAAAACGATAGAATTCCAAAATTCGACATTCGACATTCGTCATTTGTCATTCCAAAGGTTCGTCATTCCAAAGGGGTTTTATGAAATATTCTCCCACACACGCATTGGGGCAGGTGATCGGACGTTTTGCCCGGATGGGGCAAAAGTACGGGGTCGAGTGGTGGATTCTGGTGATCGGCGCCGTCATTATATTGGGTGTGGTGATAATGGCCATTTTTGCGGGAGCGATTGCGCCATACGATCCATCTGACCAGAATACCGGCCCTCAACTGGCGCCGCCCAGTTCCGATCATTTAATGGGTACCGACAACCTGCAGCGCGATGTGTTTTCCCGTATCATTTTCGGGGCCCGGACGATTTTGGGCGTGGCCATTCTGGCGGCCATCATATCTTCGATCGTCGGTATCACGATCGGTCTGATATCCGGCTATTACGGAGGGGTCTTTGACAGGATTTTATCGCTGATAATGGACTCCGTCTACTCCTTCCCCGGTCTCATTCTGGCCATCGCCTTTGCTGCCATGCTGGAACCGGGCATTATCAGTATTACCTTTGCTGTGGCCGTCATCTATATCCCGACCTATTTCCGGTTGGTGCGGGGACAAACCTTGACCATCAAGGAAGAGCTCTATGTCGAGGCGGCCAAAGCAATTGGTGCACCCGGTCTTACGATTTTGTGGAAATATATCTTCCCCAATGTTATTGCCACCACGGCGGTGGTATTTACCATGAACGTGGGCGACGCCATCATGATCGAGGCAGCGCTGACGTATCTGGGGCTGGGCCTGCCACCCAGTGTTATCGACTGGGGGATGGATCTTGCCATGGGCAAAAAATTCCTTCCCTCGGGCCAGTGGTGGCTAATTACCTTTCCGGGAGCCATGATATCCCTTCTGGCGGTTGGCTTTACCATGTTGGGAGAGGGATTATCTGAAATTCTGAATCCCAGATTGCTGGAGCGATAGCGTGAATCACAATATTCTTGAAATTGAGAACCTGAATGTGCATTTTCCCATTCATATCGGAACCGTGCATGCGGTTGAAGACGTGACCCTGAATCTAAAAAAGGGGGAAGTCATGGGCTTGGTGGGCGAGTCCGGTTGTGGAAAATCCACCCTGGGTTTTTCCATCCTCAGGCTTCTCAGGCCTCCCGGAAAGCTCGCCGGGGGCCAGATCCGCTATCATGGCGACGATATCGCCAAGATGAGTGAAAAAGAGATCCTTAGTCTGCGGGGGAAGCGCATCGCCATGATTTTTCAGGACCCGTTGACCTCTCTCAACCCCCTGTTTAGTATCGGCGACCAGTTCGTGGAAACAATCTTGACCCATGAAAAGGGAATTTCCAAAAAAGAGGCCTTGAAACGCGCTGGTGAGATGCTTCGGCGGCTGGGCATAGCACCGGAACGGCTACACGAATACCCCCACCAGATGTCTGGCGGTATGCGCCAGCGGATCATGATCGGGATGGCCCTGGTACTGAACCCGGACCTGCTCATTGCCGACGAGCCTACGACAGCCCTGGATGTGATCGTCGAGGCCCAGTTCTTGGATCTTTTAAACGAGCTGCGAGCCCAATTCAATCTGACGATTTTGTTGATTTCTCACAACCTCGGGATTGTGGCTCAGATGGCCGATCGAATTACGGTAATGTACGGCGGCCGATTGGCTGAATCCGGCCTGGCTGAAGCTGTTTTTGAAACACCCCGGCATCCATATACCCAAGGGCTTTTGGCCTCCATTCCCAATATTCAATTAGATCAACCCGAACTTCACACCATGCCCGGGGCGCCCCCGGATCTGGTGGATCCGCCGTCTGGCTGTGTGTTTCACCCGCGTTGTCCCCATGTTATGGACAAATGCCGTCGAGAGATTCCGCGGGGGGTTGAAAACAACGGCCACCTGACCGCCTGCTGGCTGTATGGGTGAGGATGGAATGAGATAAATAACATAGTATGGTTTTAGATGTTGATATCGTTTTATTTGACTTTTGGTGAGAAGGTTTCAGGTTTCAGGTGTCAGGCATAAATAGGTGTCAGGTTTGATTGGGGGATCTTGACAGCGAAGAATTATTTGGATGTTGAGGTTGCAGTACTGTAGGGTAACGATTCTGACACCTGACACCAATCGGTCTCAATATAGTGAAGTCAGACTATA
>JASFFJ010000570.1:0-5392 GCA_050124355.1 Desulfobacterales bacterium
TATCAGTAATGTTCCAGTTTCTGCGTTCTTCAATTTTAGTAAGAATCGAAAGGTTATTGTCGATACACACAAAAAGTATGGGAAGCTTCTTCGAAGCTGCGAATCCCATTGAAGGGAAAATGTAATCTTCTTCTGCTGCCCCATCACCAAATATGCAAACGGTATTGAGGCTGCTTCCCAAAGCTGCTCCAACGGCCTGGGGCACATTTTCACCGATAAAGCCGTGGTGTCCAAACATTGAAATACCGTTTTCGTGGTATTGCAAACAGTTGGATCCTGCTCTTCCTTTACTGGTACCAGTAGGAAGGCCCATCAATTCGTCTTTCAATCTGTCCGGTGGTCCTCCGAAGGTTAGATAAATATCATGTGCTCTATGCTGAGCAAAAATTGCATAATCTCTGATTTCGATAGATAGAGCTGCCGCCACAGCCTCTTGACCCGATGAGAGATAAACAGGATATGTTATTTCTTTTTTTTCTACGGCGTTAATAACACACTGCTCAAAGGATCGGACCATGCACATACGCTCAAATATATTCAAAGATATTTCAGGAGAGAACTGCTTGGCGATGTTTAGCGGGATATTAAAATAAGGTGATCTCACAAAAAGTCTCTAACTCATCAAGTGGTAAAAAAACAAAACCAACGCCTCGATATTTCTTACAATAAAATCGGCTTGGCACAAATGCTGCCTCTTTAGCGTCGTGCAAACGGCTACACAATCCATTCCGGCTTTTTTTGCCGATTCAATTCCTAACGGTGCGTTTTCAACGGTAAGGCAATTTCTCGCATTAACAGATAATGTTTTCCCAGCCAACAGATCTGGCTCCTGATGAGGCTTGGAGTTTCTAACTGCATCACCGGTTATAATGACTTGCATTTTATCTAAAAATCCACACGGCACTGTTTGTTTAAGTCTTTTTGAACTAGCACCACTGACAAGTCCTATTTTGAACCGATGTCGAATACGATCAATAAGGTGATAAATGCCGGGATAAAATTCGAAATTATGGTGATCAAAATAATATTTTTCCTTCAGACCATAGACTGTATCGGCTAACCCCGCATCCATATTTCGCCTTTTTAAAATAGTCTCCGCCACTGCCTTGCCATTCAGCCCTTCTAATAAAAAATATTCAAGATGACCAATGACGACACTATAGGATTTAAATGCCATCCTCCAAGCCTGGTAATTGTCTTCCATGGTCTTTGCGATAACGCCGTCGAAATCAAAAATAACCGCTTCGTAATTCATATAGAACGCCTCAGCTTTGAACCGCAATATTCATCAGTAATGTCTCAGGATAAATTTGAATGCCTGCATGCCGACTTAAATAATTTCCCTTTGCGACTTCACCAACTTTTACAAGCGTATTTTGATTCGGCCCATCAATAGATCCTTTACACACACAATAAACCGATTCCGGGCCACCAGCCATAGTCTCATGGAATTCTCCATTGGAGGAGTATGTTTCCATACCTATTGAAAATCGATTGCCTCTTGAGTATTTATCCCCGTTACTATTACCGTCATCAAAATAAAAATGGCCATACCTTTCTAAATTATCCATGACCATTTGGGAACAATTCTCATAGCCGCAGCTTTCGCGCCCATAATTATCTTCAAGCCGCACCAGATCAAGCTTATCGGGGGGACTTTCCACTTCAATGACAGAAATCCCATCAAGGGATAGTGCCTTTGTGGAATGGAATACAGCGGCGTCTATAATCACCGCATCTCCTGCACCTAAAAAACTACGATGATGGAATGTGTTGCACAAAGCTTTTCCGGAAAGCACAATCAGCGAAGTCTTCTTTAAAGGATGACAATGCATGGACGTGGAGTGATCCTTTTTAATCATCAAAAACCATATGGCGACATAGTCATTCTCGAAAATCAAAAACTCGTAACCCCAAGGTTTTACGACCACTTTATCCTTATAATGATCCGGATAACCTTGTTGATTGATAGAACCATTCCGTTGAATTTTGTCTAAATATCGTTCATCTTTCTTGGACAGTTCAATATGTTTAACGCGATCGGTCATTATGTTAATCCACGATTTTTAGCTGCCAGTATTGTTTAAAAAAACCAGGATTGATTTACTATCCAATATTTTCGATACAAAGGAGATAATCCTGATAAGCCAGTTCTATGCCTTCTTCGAGATCAATGCGATATTTCCACCCGAGATCATTTATTTTTGTAACATCCTGCAGCTTTTGCATGACGCCGTCAGGCAGAGAGCGATCGTATACGATATCACCCGAATAACCAGTTATTTTTTTGGTGATAGCAGCAATATCTGCTATGGTGTAGTCTCGACCGCTGCCAATATTGAATATGTCATTACCCTCGTAAAACTCCATTAAAAATACGCTGGCATCGACCAGATCATCAACGTAGAGACAATCACGGGCCGGTCGACCTGAACCCCAGATAACCACGCCGTCTTCATCATTAACTTTGGCCTGGTGAAACTTTTGAATTAAGGAAGGAACAACCAAAGAATTCATTGGCTCGTATCTCTGATTGGGCCCGTATAGATTGGTCGGAATAACTGTAATGAAGTCCGTGCCGTATTGTCGATTGTATGATTCGCACATTTTCAATCCAGCGATCTTAGCAACTGCAAACGGCTCATTAGTCGGTTCAAAACTACCGGAGAGAATATATTCCTCCTTCATCGGTTGAGGGCAATTGCACGGGTAAATGCATGAACAGGCGAAAAATAACAATTTCTCGACCTCATGCAAGAAAGACTGATGAATAACATTACACTGCATAACTATATTTTCGTAAAGAAAATCGGCTCGATAAGTATTATTCGCGTAAATTCCACCAGTCTTCCCAGCAGCAAAAAAAACATAACTAGGCTTTTCTAGTTCGAAAAATTTTGCCACTTTAGCCTGATCAAGTAGGTCTAGTTGCCCACGCTCCGGTGAGACAACATTTTTATATCCCTTTGCGGCGAGTATCCTTCTTAAAGCCGAACCTACAAGGCCCGTATGGCCTGCTATGTATATTTTGTCATCTTTTTCCATTGCAGAAGAACTCAAACCTTTAAATTTTCATTAACATGCGCCATTACCGCCTTCATGAATTCCCCGTTATAATCATAATGGGGAGAAGTAATTATATGGCCGTCGATTACCACTGGGATTTTATGTTGATATTCAGCCCCTGAGTTTACAACATCAGCCTCAATACTCCAGTATGCCGTCATTTTCCGGCCTTTAGTTATCCCTGCAGAAATAAGAATCCACGGTCCGTGACAGATTGCAGCAATTAATTTCTTTTGGTTGTCCATCTGCCTTATAAACTCTAATACTTCTGGTAGCAGACGCACTCGGTCCGGAGCCTCAAAGCCACCCGGCAAAATGACCAGATCAAATTTGTTGGCATCTAAGTCAGAGGTGCGCATCGTGGCCCGTGCAGGAACACCGTATTTGCCGTTTACAACTTTCCCATCTTTGGTTGCTAAGTCGACATGATAACCTTCTTCTTTTAATCTGTAGTATGGATAAATCAATTCTTCGTCCTGAAAACCTGGACCGGTGATTATAACTGAATCGACCATAATTTCCTCCAAAAATTCAAACGACTATAAAACAAACATATTTTAAAAAATACTTGGACTTCAGCTCTCCTGAATCAAATAAAAATTGGTTCCTTCATTGTTGATCTAATTTTACTGCGACATTTGGCCACACGAAAGTTCTTGAAAAGATTGTATAGACTGCTTTGAACGTTCCTTTTCTATATCAGCATAGTCCTCTTCTGAATCAAAAAAAATAATTTGGCTTCCTGAAAATTCAAAATTGAAGGGAACATGGATTAATTTACTCAGTCTTTGGCGAACGTTTTTCTGCTCAGACGGCGGGATAAAAAGAAGCATGAAGCCGCCACCGCCTGCTCCTGTCAACTTGCCCCCCAATGCGCCAGCCGAAAGTGCCTGGTTGTATAACTCATCCACCTGTGTATTTGTAACCTTAGCACTTAAACTTCGCTTGGAATCCCAAGCCTCCCGCATCAACTTGCCTAGGTTCGTAATATCATCTCCATTACTCAGGATGGAGAGGCCCTCATCTACCAAGTCTTTCATAATGCGCAATTGTCTCCTTCTACTGTCAATATCAATCACATAACTTTCGGCAATGTTTGAAGCGGTTCGTATAATTCCTGTTGATATGGTAACTGGCCTAACGGATATCTCACCATTCGGAAGGAAGGAGATATGATTGAGACCACCGTATGCAGCTGACACCTGATCCTGAGATCCTACAATCTCTTTTATGCAATTCTGTTCAATATGGATGCCTTCTTGTGCTAATTTATGCTTACTTGGCATATGTCCCAGTAACGCATGTAACGCATTCAAAAGCCCCACGGTAAAGGAAGAACTGGATCCCATTCCACTACGGGCCGGCAAATCGCCGTCGTGATGGATTTCCACACCACGGTTTATATTAAGATAACGCATGATTTCTCGCACTGCCGGATGGGATATTTCTTCAAAGGTCTGGCAACTTTCAATTTTCCTGTAAACTACCCGTATACGATGCTCAAAAAAGGGGGGAAGATATCTGCAGGTAAGATAACAATACTTATCGATTGTTGATGCCAGAACCGAGCCGCCATGCTTTAGGTACCACGAAGGGTAATCCGTTCCGCCGCCAAAAAAAGATATTCGAAAAGGAGTTCTGCTAATAATCATGGGTTGATCCTTGGCCATGCCAATGTATAGGCATGGACATTTTATTGTAGGTGAAGTGTTAAAAAAAACTTTTCAGCCTGGAAGAAAGATTCCGGTGTGCCAATATCGATAAACTCCGTATCGTCTTTGTAACCATGTAAGCCGCTGCTTATCAAGCTGGGAAAAAAGTCATTTTCCAAGGAGAAAGACATTGATTCCGGCATCGATTTAAATAGCCTTTTATTCAGCAGATAAACGCCGGCATTTATCCATCCGGAACCGGAACTGGAGCCTTTTTCAATAAACTTTTGAATTTTTCCGTTTTTCGATGTAATGATATGGCCATATCGTTTGATATTATCAATCCTTGTTAAATAGATAGCAGCAGAATGTCCGGCTGATTCATACCAACTAAAAAATCGGCTTAAATTGGCATTTACATAGGAATCTCCGTTCATCACGACAAATGTTTCAGAGGAAATTTTTCCTTGTGCAAGTTTAATCGCTCCACCAGTTCCCAGCGGCTGGCTTTCCTCTGAATACAATATATTTACATTTTTATATTTTTCGCCGATTTGGTCTTTGACAATATCGGCTTTGTATCCCGTGCAGAGAATAACTCTATGTATGCCGATCGCCCTTAGTTGATCGAGTAGAAATGTTAAAAATGGACGACCATAAACGGACGCCATTAC
>JASFFJ010000571.1:0-5383 GCA_050124355.1 Desulfobacterales bacterium
TTTTCCCCAATGATGTTCAAATAGTCCTTCGCCAGTCCTGCATACTTTCCCGTCTCGTCGACAAAATCGAAGGGTGCCCAATCCATCTCGCCACCGACCACAATTTTAGGGTGGGCCGCCAGCCATTGCCTTTCCGCATCAGTCAATGTGATTGTTTCTTTTTCAGGCAAAGCAACCTTCGATGCTTGGGGGATTTCTTTAAACTCCCGTTCAATCCAATTATTCTCCAGCTGTTTTCTTTCCTGGCTGCCAATGGTCTTTAATCCCGCATTGACCTGTTCAATCAGCGCCGGGTTGTCTTTTTTTGTTGCCGTATAATATAACTGGGAGAACAGCGGTCGATCGCGATCGTTTTCGAAGATGTTGGTCTGGAAATTTTCTTTGAGGTAGTACAAAAGGCTCAGCTCGGTTGAGACAAATACCTTTATTTCGCCTTCCAGAGCGGCCCGAAAAAGGTCCTGGAACCGGTCATAGACAAAAATGCGGTTGGCGGGCACTTTGGAACGTACAAATTTTTCCGTATACCCGCCTTTCTGGATGCCGACTAAAAAGCCCGCTGTTTGCTCCAACGACTTGATCGGATAAATCGACGGGTGGGTAAAAATGTAATAGTCGAGGGCTAACAGCGGTTCGGAGTAATTCAGAAATTTCTCTCGCTCCGGGGTCTTGAAAAGACCGGCATGCAGATCGACCTTGCCGTCTTTGAGCAATTGCAGCGATTCGTTAAACGACGCCGCCCTGACGAACTCAATCTTTCTGCCTGCCTTTTGAGACCACAGCCGCCACAAATCCGGAAACAGTCCTGCCGGGCGCGAAGCCGAATCTTCAAACTTAAGCGGTGCCACCCCCACGTTGTAAACGACCTTAAGCTCATCTGATGCCGTTGCCGTCATCGCCGCAGCCAAACATAAAAACGCTATGAAAATATATAGGTATAGTCTTAATTTTGACATACGCTTATCCTTAGTCAATGGAAAACCGTAGGCGGGTGGCTTGAAAATGACACTGAAAGGATCCCTGTGTCCCTCACCGTGTGCACACAAGTTTTTGATCAGAATCTTGCAGTGGAGGATTCTGGTCCAAGGTTAACCCATTGGGCAGGTAGCCCGAGATTATCCTCCAACCAGAGGGATCTAGACTTGATTCCCCATCAATGTCTGAAGGTATTACCTGGTTTTGGGTACCTGTCCAGTATCTAATTTTGATGCAATCCAACAACAATGAATGTGTCAAAGCAACTTAAAGGTTTAACCTAACCTTTACTAACTTTGTCCCGCAAAATTTCCAGCAGCTTGTCGGGGGATTCTTTGGCAATAATCTCCCTGAATTGACTGCGATAATTTTTCACCAGACTGACACCTTCAATGATGAGGTCATAGGTCTTCCAATCGCCGCTCTTGTCGGTGAGTCGGTAGAATATCGGAACCTTTGTGCCGTCCGACAAGACAATATTGCTTTGAACTTCAGCCCGGCCTTTTTTTAGCTCAATTTCTTTACCAAATTCGATTTTTTGATCCGTGTAGGCCAGCAGTCTGTCCGCATAGACACCTTGCAGCAGTTCCTTGAACAACTCTGCAAATTCTTTCTGTTGCTCGGGCTTCATCTTTTTCCATTCCCGGCCCAGAGTTCTTTTTGATAGCTCCGTGAAATCAAAAACTTCGCCGATGATATTGCCGATTTCTGTGATTTTGACATCTTTGGGTTTGGCCTTGAAGGCCGGATCACCCAGGGTTTTAAGAACTTTGTTGACACTGGTCTCCACGGTTTCTTTGGCAGATGCCGCATACGCTTGAAACGGCATCACCATTAATACGGCCGCTATCAGTGTCATTGCGGTAATTTGTCTTTTCATGGTGTCCTCCTTTTGGGTTCTGTTTTGATCGTCTAATTTGCGTCCAATAGCTTGATGCCTGAGTCAACGGTATCCTCGATGGGAATCAGCGAATCGAAACCGCTGACCTCGAAAATTTCCTTGACGAATTCATGGAGGGAGCACAAAACGAGTTTACCCTCCTTGCGCTTTATGTCTTTGGCCACCCCAAGTATAACCCTCAAGCCACCACTGCTGAGGTATTCCAGATCATTTAAGTTAAAAAGTACTCGGGTGCAGTCATCCGCCATTAACTTCTTAATAGTGTTGTCCGCTACATTGGCTGTTGCCGCATCTAAGCGCCCTTTTATCGAAATAATCAAATTTTCGCCTTTTTTCTCGTGCGTTAATTCCATTTTTACTTCCTTCATTATGAAGTTGAGGGGTAAAAAAACATAAAAATCGGATTATAAATGCCTAACCTTTAGAACACAACTCCTTTCTGTTTGGTTTTAATTTTATTGATAATAACTATTAAATTACTATACCACAAGGTTAATAGCATAATTATTGCGACAGGTGAAGTGCACCAGCCGGAAATCGTTGCATTTCGGTCTCATGTCCGTGACCTTGGCGTCGTGCTTGCCCGCTGTCAGCAGGGCCGTGAATACCGCTTCATCAGACATAAAAATAGGGCGTGGTCATATCCACTTCACGCCGGATGGAGCAGATAGACCGCAGCAGCAGCCAAGTCAAGGATGTCGCACCGGAAATCCGAATCTTGATAACCCAGACAAGACCTCATTGATTAGGTAATCCATCACACATTGAGCACCCACTTGCGGTTCCAAAAAACAGGGATCGAGATCACCCGATTGGCGCATGGAAAAGCTCCAAATTGCGAAATCACAATCTTGGAGGCTTTTTTCGACACGCGAATGATCTCGATACTTGCATCTAAGGCATTTGCGTTTTATTATACTTTTCAATGTCTAGTGGCCATAGTTATCAGCGGAGACCGCGGTCAAAGCGCTGGCATCCCGCTGGTTGCAATTGCTATGAGATTTAATTTGACAACATGATTCTCCTCGTACTCGAAAAATTTAAGTTCATGAGGCGGTTGCCCACTATAATATCGATGGTAATAAAAATAATAAATAATAACAAACACTTGAAAGGAAAAAAACAAGATGGCTAAGGAAAAAGTGAAACATCTAAACGGGTGTTAGCCTCTGTTTTCGCCCACGCCGGGCATATCACAAAAGATGACGCAAAAGAGATCAGCGGCCTGTCTGATCATGAGTTTGAAAAAGCATACGATAAGGCCTCTAACATCACTGAAGATGTCATGCATCATGAAGGCGAGAAAATGAATAAGTTTCTGGAGCACTTTGCCAAAGAGATCGATCAGTACATGGCGCATTATGGCGGGAAGTTGTTCAAGTAGGTTTTGTTGCGCAGGGACTCATGGCAAATGAGGTGTCCCCGCTTTCGTTTCGTTTCAGACGGGATTGTAGACAGGATTAGAATTTAGTTCTGCTGAGCGCTATTAAAACCTGGCGATCGATAGGGGCAGTCCAATCCTCAAAAAATCGTTCCATTTTGGTGCAATTTCGTATAAGGTGATAAGATTCACCCCTCCGGTGCCTTTGCCCTGGCACCTCTGGCCCAGGGCTAGCTTTAAATAAGTCAGGAAGATAAAGCATTGTTGGGCCTGCTACAGTGAAAATTAAAACTCCGTCCTATTGCATTTTCCGAGGCTGGCTACCGGCCCACAGAGCCTATAGCTCGGAGAGAGGGGCGGCCAGTGTGGGCTGAAACTTTAAGATTAGGTGAGAGAAACTCCTCACAATTCATAAGCCGCTGGTATCGATCAGTTTTGCACCATGAAACATGCCATCGCGCTGACGATAGAAGCTTTTAAGTTCTCATCCCGACAAGGTGGGGTGGCTTATGGATTGAGTTACTGGTATTGGTCACTATGATGAAACCAACACCCACCGGAAATAAGCTTAAACTGCAAGCCGGTGGTTTCGCCACCCTGGTGGAAGCGTTAGAATATGCGGCCCGGGGAGACACCGGCTTTAATTTCTATAATAGCAAAGGTCAATTACAGGATGTATTGACCTATCGGCAATTGATGAATAAGGCCCAGGCGCTTGCAGGCCGTTTTATCGCCCTGGGTTTGGCGCGTGGCTCACGGGTGGCCCTGATCGCCGACACCGATACGGATTTTATCACCTATTTCTTCGCCTGCCAGTATGCCGGTCTGGTGCCGGTCCCGTTGCCGACCCCTAACTCTCTGGGCGGTCGCCAGGCCTATGAGGCCTTGTTGAAAAGGCTGATGGAAAGCTGCCGGGCCTCGGTTGCCATCGCCTCCAAACAATTTTCTGAGTATATCGTGGAAGCGGCCAAAGGCTTAACCATGCGCTTTGTGGGAACACCGGAAATGTTCTCTGACTTACCGCAGGATCAATCCGGATTGAATCCGTCGGGCCCCAAGGATCTGGCCTATATTCAATTTACCTCCGGCAGCACGCGCTTTCCACGCGGTGTCATGATCACCCATGAGGCGGTGCTCGCCAACCTGACGGCCATTATTGAAGATGGCCTGAAAGTGCAGCCCGGGGATCGCGCCGTGTCATGGCTTCCCTTTTACCACGATATGGGGCTGGTGGGCTTGATGCTTGCCACCATGACGGCCCAGATTTCGGTGGATTTTTTAAGGACAACCGATTTTGCCATGCGCCCCTGGCTATGGCTGAAACTCATGTCCCAAAATCGCGGCACCTTGTCTTTCAGCCCGATGTTCGGCTATGAGTTGTGCGCCCGCTGGCTGGAGCACAAAGAAAGCCACGAATATGATCTGAGTGCCTGGCGGGTGGCGGGTGTGGGGGCGGGAATGATACGCAAAGAGCCGCTTGAAAAGTTTGCAAGTCTTCTTGCCAGCAGCGGATTTAGCTCTAATGCGTTCACGGCCGGTTACGGCATGGCGGAGTGTTCGCTGGCCGTATGTTTTGCCCCCATTGGTCGGGGCATCAAGATGGATAGCGTGGACCGGCAGTTTCTGGCAGATCACAATATCGCCTTGCCTGGCGACGCCCCACAGCAGTTAACTTTGTTTGTCAACTGCGGAGAGCCCCTGCCGGGTTACGAAATCGAAATTCGTGATGAATCTGACCGGGTGTTACCCGAACGCCACTGCGGCAAGCTATTTGTGAGGGGTGCCAGTGTCATGCAGGGTTATTTCGGCGATCCTGTAACGACCCGCGAAGTTCTATCCGAGGATGGCTGGCTCAATACCGGTGATCTGGTTTATCGGGTGGGGGATACCCTGGTGATTGCCGGTCGGGTAAAGGATATGATCATCGTCAAGGGTCGCAATATATGGCCACAGGATCTGGAATTTCTGGCCGACCAGCAGCCGGAAATACGCAATGCCTGTGCGATTTCGGTGCCTGACAAAGACGGAACGGAACTGGCGGTATTATTGATTGAATGTCGCAATAACAACGCGGATGTCCGGGACACGTTGATCAAACATCTGCACGGTCTGATTCACGCAGAAATTGG
>JASFFJ010000572.1:0-5378 GCA_050124355.1 Desulfobacterales bacterium
GCAACACCAGCGGGCCGATGTGACCATCGGGAACGTCGAGGATGAGACCGGCGCCAAGCCTGGACTGACCGGCGATAGGGCGATTCGGACGCTATTGCACGACGCGGCGCTCGATGGGAACCTCTTCCAGGTCAAAGTCGTGACAGATCGTCTGAAGCACCGGGGCATCATAGAGATCTTTGAGGACCAGGATCTTGTCGTAATCGGGGTGGACGGCGCCAGCCACGTAAGCCCGCTGCAGCAGTCGTTGGGCGATGCGACTGTCGCCATTGTGAAGCGGACGCCGCCACTGCGTCTCCGCGCATTGACGGACTGGTTGCCACGCATTAATCCCGATGACTACGCCGACCTGATTTATAACCTGCGTCAGAAAAATAGGGGACGTAGTTGACAAAGTTGAATTGTTATTAATCGTTTTCTATCATATTCTAATAGGTTACGCTGATATATTCAAACTTGTGTAAAAATATTCCCAAGTTTGTTCTCTATGATTCTATATCATCTGGAAAAGGGGCGATTTTTTAAATTTTTTAATTTATCTTCTCTCCTAAGTTTCCGGATTCGGCAGTTGATACCCCTTAAATTCGGCGTGCCGAACTCCCGTCCAAGATTATCAGTGGCGGTCAGCATATTGAAATTGGACCGGTCCCATTCATAAAGTGCTTCCGCTTTCTCTTCCGGAAACCACCAGCCGTAAGCGGCATAAACCACGCGCGGGTCAACCGCTTCGGTCAGGTGGGCGATCTGGATGATCCGGCCGTGGGGGGTTTCAATGATAACCTCATCATCATCCTGAATGCCGCTGTCAGCGGCTGTTTTGGGATGAATCAAGGCCCGGGGGTGAGGTTGTTTTTTTCTCAGTTTTTCCAGCCATCGATATGAGGAATGCAGATAATAACGGCTTTTCGCACTGGTTAAAACCAGGGGATATTCAGGATCTTCCGGCACCGGGTACCCATTGAAATTGGGTAGCGGTGAAACCTTCAATTTCGCTGCCCGGCTCAAGGACAGCTCGACCTTGCCGCTGGGGGTTTTAAAACCTGAGGCCTTGTATTTCTTATATTGGTCCGGACCCTTTAAATACCCTTGTTCGACAAATTGGTTGAAATCTAAGCCGGATGGTGCCAAAAGGGTTTCTAACATATCGTTATGGTCTTGATACCAGTACTCAACAGGGCCAAGGGCTTTACCCAGCTCGTTTAGAATCCTGATATCCGGCCAGCATTCTTCCGGAGGATCCACGACCTTGGGACGTGCCAGAATATACCCATGTCCCAGGCCGTAATGTCCGATATCGTTAAACTCAAAATGAGTGGCTGCCGGCAAGACAACGTCGGCCAGTGCGGCGGTGGGCGTCATAAAAATCTCAGATACCGCCAGAAAATCAAGCTTCATCAGGGCAGCCTGGGTTTGACGACTATCTGCGTAGGCAAGCATTGGATTTGCACACTGCACGTAAGCAGCTTTGACCGGATACGGCATGCCTTCAAGCACCGCTTTGCGAAACAATGCCGGCGGGACCGTCATCAGCTTGGGTATGGTGTCGTGATGAGCATGGATCATTTCGGTTCGTTTGGAGGGCAACAGATCGGCCCGGACAAACTTACCCAGACTCAATATATTCGGTTCATTGGCCTGAATATTGCCGCCGGGAACATCCAGGTTGGCACATATGGCCATCAAACAAATCAGTGCGCGGGCGGTATCAAAAGACTGGATGTTTTGTTCGATAGGATTTCCCCAGGCAATGGCGGCCGGTTGGGACCGGGCATATGCTCTGGCACTTTCCCGGATCAAACCTGCCGGGACCCAGGTTATTTGTGACATTTTTTCCGGTGTAAATGATTGCACATGGGCGGAAAGGTCACCAAAACCATGAGCCCATTTGGTTACAAAATTTTCATCAAACAATTCTTCAGTGATAATGAAATTTAAAAATGCCAACGCCAGGGCACCGTCCGTGCCTGGTCGGATTTGCAGCCAGTATTTGGCTTTTTGGGCCAATTCCGTTCGGCGGGGGTCCACCACAATTAAGCCGGCGCCCTGTTTCATCTGCTCGAGCAGCAGGCTGCAAATCTGGCCTTCTTCATTGGTGCTGGTAGGATTGCTCCCCCAAAGCAGTACGAGTTCATTTTTATGATGAAAATCAGCGACCGGATAAAAACCGCAGGTGTGAAGGCCACTGACCTCCCGCGGTGCATGACAAACATCCTGCACCACGACCACGTTGGGAGAACCGAAGGTGTTTGCCAGGCGGATCAGTACAAAATGCTCCAATCCCTTGGGCATACCCTGACAAAATGCCACCGCCCGTGCGCCCAGACGATCTTTGACGTCCTGAAGGTTTTCACTGACCAGCTCAATGGCGTCACTCCAGGGTATTTTCTGCCATTGCCCCTCTCCCCGGCGACCTTTGCGTTTTAGAGGATGCTTTAGGCGCAGCGGATGCGTGAGTCGATCGGCGGAGGCGAGACCTTTTGGGCAGATGTAACCTTTATTCAAAAATCCGTCCGGATCCCCTTTGATCGTTTCAATTCTGCCGTCTTTAACCCCTACGTTCAATGCGCAGCCACCATGGTCCATCCTGGCGCAGTGGGTGTTGATCCACCGAATTTGATCAGACACATTAACTACCTTTTTTTGCAAAGTTTCAGTTAACGAACTCGTAAATCTTCAATATTCACGTTTTGGCGTCATTCCGGGCTTGACCCGGAATCCAGCGGGTTTTGAGATAGTTACGTTTCCGGAGACCGGCATGACTTATCTTCATTAAAATAGAACCTTCCTTCACTAAACGCTTCATATAAAATTTCTTAAGTAGAACTTCTGCCCTTCGTACTCTGTTTCGACCAGCTTGTTTTGAGTGATCATAGGATTAAATATCCTTTTTATATGTTTGCTTCAAGAAATATATCATGGTTCTTATCAACATATTCGTTTATGGCATTCTAACCTAAAGGTGTTTTAATAGGGGACACGGATTTTGACGGATGTCCTTCGATATGAACTTTCATGTCTGTCGTCAAGGCCCTAACCCGGACAAGTCGGATATCAATAAGGATAAATTATTCACGAAAGCGCGAAAGACCGAAAACACGAAAAGGTTGCATCTCAAAATTTTTAAGCCGTTTCGAGTTCCCGGCGGGCGGCCATATCCACCAGAATTCTATCTCTGGCCTTGTCGATGCCGAGTGCCTGGCGCTTTTTGTCGATATGCGCGATCATCTTGCGGGCATGTTTGATGGGATCGACTTCCAAATCCCACATGCCGCCATATAGTTTTTCGAATTCTTCAAATATGTATTTCTGGAATGCGGGTGCACCGCTGACCGGCAGGGTGACGCCAAACACGGTGTAAACACCCGAAGCCACAAAATAGTGGCCGATGCTGATGGCTTTTTCACTCATCCACTCCGGTGCACTGCCGGCCGCCGGCAGGTCACTGATATCATCGCCCAGACCGCCGGCCTTAACCACCTCCGCGGCGGCCAGCAGAATCCGGCTGTTGTCCACGCAGGAGCCCAGGTGCAGCACGGGTGGAATCCCGACCGTTTCACAGACCTCAGCCAGCCCCGGTCCGCAAAAAACCTTGGCGGATTCCGGTGTCAGCAGACCTTCCATGGCACAGGCAATCGCGTTGCACCCGGTCGTTAGAACAATCACATCATTCTTTATCAACTCTTTTACAATCTGAATATGTCCTTCATTGTGTCGGGTCCTGACATTGTTGCATCCCACAACGCCGCCGATACCCCGAATTCGGCCGTTGATAATATTGTCATTTAAGGTGTAATAGGAGCCGCGAAAACTGCCGCCCAGGTGGTATTCAACGGATTCCACCCCAAATCCGGCAACGATGGGGGATTTTTGCTTGGGTATCATGACCTCCGCCCCCCTGTTTTCAAAATTGTCAATGGCCAGTTTGACAATTCGTTCAGCGTCTTCCATTGCATGATGCTCATCAAATTCAATATGAAGGACATTTTCCTGCTCCATCCGGGCAATGGGATGGGTGGTGATCAATTTGGTGTGAAAGCATTTGGCCACGTTGGCCAGGTTCTGAAATATGCATTGGATATCGACCACCATGGCATCGCAGGCCCCGGTGATGATGGCAAGCTCCTGCTGGAGGAATGTACCGCACAGGGGCACCCCATGGCGTTGCAGCATTTCGTTGGCCGTACAGCAAATGCCGGAAAGCTGGATGCCTTTGGCCCCTTTGGATTTGGCATATTCTTCCATTTTTTTGGTTTGGGCAACCGCGATGATCATCTCGGAAAGCACCGGTTCATGGCCGTGGATCACAATGTTGACCATGTCTGCTTTCATAACCCCCAGGTTGGCTTCTGAGGCTATCGGGTAGGGAGTCCCGAAAAGGATATCTTGCAGTTCGGTGGCCAGCATGGAGCCGCCCCAGCCATCGGCGATGGCAGCGCGAGTGCCCTGTTTCATCAGGTTTTTATAGTCCTGGTCAACACCAATGTGGGTCCGGTGCATAATTTCAACAATTTCTCTGTCGATATTGCGCGGCACCACCCCCCGCTTTTTCCAAAGGTCATACCGGGGCTCAGGCGCCCGTTTGGCAAAAAGAAGTTCGCCCTCGGCCTTGCCCCATTCGTTTAACGCCTTTTCACCGACTTCTACGGCAATTTCGTCAAGATCTCGATCGAGCGTTTTTCCGTCAATTTCAACAGTTGTTTCGACATCCAGGTATTTGGCCACTTCAACGAGTTTGCGCGTATCTTTAATCTTATAGGCATCGGTTTCTTTTCTGGCAGCCGACATAAACACCTCGGCCACCGAACGTCCGTGATCGGAATGAGCGGCAGCACCACCGGCGATCATGCGGATGAAATTGCGCGCCGCAATGGTATTCGGCGTTGCCCCGCAAATACCTTTGCGGGTATCTTCCCCTTCGATGCCGCCTTTCGGAAGAGGCAACCTACAGGGGCCCATACCGCAGTTTTTGCAACAGATTCCCTGAGTTCCGATGTTACAGGGTTTCATCGTAACTGCCCGGTCAAATGCCGTCTCAATCCCCAGCTCATGGGCGCGGTCAATCATCTGCTGACTGGCTGGGTCAATGGTAGCCGCCACCGGATCAGCCAATTTCCTGGTTTTGGTCGCCTTGATTTCTTTTACTGCTGCCATTGTGTCCTCCTTTAATTTAGGGGTTTGAACGAGTATTAAGTTTTTTTGAGAAAAAGTGGAAAAATGTGAATTTGAATGCAAGCGCCAGGAACTTCTCAGAAAGATCTTTCCCACCGGGCTTCGCTGTGAATGAACCTCTATAGTCGAGGATAAAGCATGATTTATGCCACTATCCAGCAAAGTATTTTTTTACACATAAATTCATTTAGTTATTAAAATTTACAAGG
>JASFFJ010000573.1:0-5373 GCA_050124355.1 Desulfobacterales bacterium
GCGATGAAGTTGTTATCCTATATGGTGACGTGCCGCTTATTTTACCTGAAACCATATCGGGTCTTGTCGAGGACCATTTGGCGTGTTATCGTGATATTTCTCTTTTGGCCGTGGAATTGAAAAATCCTTATGGATATGGTCGGGTTTTGCTGGATGATAATCATGAAGTGTCTGGAATAGTTGAAGAAAAAGATGCTACGGACGAGCAAAGAAAGATCGGACTGATCAATACCGGTATTTACTGTATCAACAAACCGTTTTTACAGGATGCGCTTCCAAAAATTCAATCAAACAATGTTCAAAAAGAATTATACCTGACCGATATCATGGCTATCGGGTATAAAGAAAACAAAAAAACGGGGGTCATGGTCGCCGCTAATTATCACCAAATTTTGGGTGTTAACAGCTGTCAGGATTTGGAAGCGGTGGAAAAGATCATGAAAAAGCGGATGCGGAATATATCTTGACTTTTAGATATATTACAGATTATATTGAACTAAAATTATAATGAGGTAAGCAAAGTGGACAATGATTTTGTATTAAAGCAGTTTGGGGAGATTGAGCAAAAAGTAGAAAGATTAATTGAAAATTGTAACGCCCAAGCGGCAGCCAATTCAGAACTTAAGAATAAAGTAATAAGGTTAGAGGAGGAGATTCAAGGTAAGGTTGAGGCGGAAAATAATTACGCTGAGGAAAAGGCCTTGATCCGATCAAAAATCGACGGTTTGCTGGCCAGACTTGATGATATTTCAGACTCTTAGTACTCGGGGCCGGCAAGGTACAGGATAGGAAAGGTAAAATTTAATAGCTGTTGGAACAGATTGTAACCATAGAACTCTTTGGGCAACCGCATACGTTTAAAGCGGATTCGGATGTTACCAAAGCGAAGGAGGTTGCTGATCTTTTGGCAGAGGCAGTGGCTCGTGTAGAAAGTCAGCAAAGTGATTCATTATCAAAGATTTCGAGACAAAAAATATTAATTTTAGCTGCCCTGAATATCGCCAATGAACATATGGAATTGAAAAGGAATCATTCTAAATTGTTACATGATGTTGCCCAAAGGACGACAAATCTGATTGGTAGATTAAATGATAGTACGCAGTAAATTACGATGCCTGTTTTGTTATTTAAAACGGACTTAAATGATCTGTTGATAGCCAACGCTTTTCCTTTGATCTTTGCCGACTTAAGCGATCCTACGATTTTAACGGTTTTTCCGGGACAAATACCATAGGTGTAGGCTATTCTTTGCATTGCAGAAAATATTGTTACCCCTGCCATGCTCGTGATTGGAAGACATTCTTTGACCCAACAGCAATTAAAACGGGAGCCTTCCCTGGTTTCGGTGTGCATGTTCTGTTCTTTCAGAAAAGCCTAAAGAAGCCAAACGGTGCCCACTTTGAACCCCAGGTTCAAAGACCTGACAACACGGCATTGCGGTGGGGGTTCTCCCTTTCCCGGATCTCATCGGATAGCTGAGTCCGCTCGGCTGTGCTTTCCCTCAAAGTTAGCCCATCGATACCTTATCCCCGATGAACGCATTTTTGACTAGATAAGCCAATTGGTAATCAAGGCTGTTTTTTTGATAGCCGGGGAGAGACATAATGAATGAATATGGTGTAATCATCGGCATTTTCTGCTTTTTTGCCGGTTTGCTGATTGCCTACTTGATTCAGGGCAGAATTGCATCCCGCAAGATTAGGGAGAGTGAAGTAGAAGCTGATCGATGTATCAAAGAATCTGAAAAAAAGGCGGCAACCCTAATAAAGGAAGCCGAATTGGAGGTAAAAGACAGGCTTTTCAAATTAAAAAATGAATTTGATGCAGAAACCAGCGAGACCCGGGCAGAGCTAAAAAAAAGAGAAACCCGGTTGATGCACAAAGAAGAAAATATCGATAAAAAAACCGAACTGTTGGAACGTCGGGATCGCGAATTTGTCCGCAAAGAAAAGCATTTGAAAAAAAGAGAAGGGAAGCTTGAACGCAAAGAACTGGAGTATGGTGAACTGCTTGAGGAGCAAAAACAGCAACTTGAAAAGATCTCCGGCCTAACGGTTGGCCAGGCCAAGGAACTTTTAATTCGGGCGATGGAAAATGAAGCCCGTTATGAAGGCGCTAAGCTCATAAAGCGGATAGAAAATGAAACAAACGAACAGGCGGATAAAAAAGCCAAGAAGATCCTTGCCACTGCGATACAACGATATGCAGGTGATTTTGTGGCAGAAAGAACTGTGTCCGTGGTTCAATTGCCCAGTGATGAGATGAAGGGCAGAATCATCGGGCGCGAAGGACGAAATATCCGGGCACTTGAAGCTGCTACAGGTATTGATCTAATTATCGATGATACACCCGAAGCAGTCATTCTTTCAGGATTTAATCCGGTTCGTCGTGAGGTCGCCCGTATCTCCTTGATGCGATTAATATCAGACGGCAGGATTCACCCTGCGCGCATAGAGGACATTGTCAAAAAAGTAGGCAAAGAGGTCGATACAGCGATAAAAGATGCCGGCGAACAGGCTGCTTTTGATCTGGGAGTCCACGGCATTCACAATGAATTGATTAAATGTGTTGGAAAATTAAAATTTCGCACCAGTTATGCCCAAAATGTCTTGCAGCACTCCGTTGAAGTGGGTTTTTTGTCTGGTATAATGGCCTCAGAATTGGGATTAAATGTTAAACTAGCAAGACGAATGGGGCTATTGCATGATATCGGAAAGGCGGTTGATCATGAGGTTGAAGGACCCCATGCGCTTATCGGCTCCCGGCTTGCAAAAAAATTTGGTGAATCCTCCCAAATCGTCCATGCCGTAGCCGCTCATCATGAAGACGTGCCACCGAGCTCAGTTTATGCGCTGCTGGTTCAGGCTTCCGACGGGCTTTCCGGTGCAAGACCTGGTGCGCGAAAGGAGTTGCTCGAAAATTATATAAAGCGCTTGGAGGATCTCGAAAATATAGCAAATTCTTTCAAGGGAGTTGCCAATACATATGCTATCCAGGCCGGTCGGGAATTGCGGGTGATTGTTGAAAGCAACAAGATATCCGATGAAGAATCCATTCTGCTTAGCCGGGACGTTGTAAAGAAGATAGAGGAATCATTGACTTTTCCCGGCCAGATAAAGGTCACGGTGATACGGGAGACTCGGGCAGTGGAGTATGCCAATAAGTAGGGTTCGCCCGTCTGCCGTTTGAGCCGGTGACTGGCTCCTCTATTTGCCGGTTTGAGGTCATATATACGTTTGCCTATCAACGGACGTACGCGATAACGGGCTAGCGTTTGACGAACAAGAAATCCCGGCGCTTTTTCGCGCTCAACTCGTTTAACCGGCCTAACCGGACAACCCCAAAATGTTTTTGAATTGCAATCCTCAATCAAAGACGGCTAGAGAGTTCTTTAAAAGGTTAGATATTTATGCCAAATGTTATTGATGCCTTAAAACAGCGTGGATTTATTGAACAGACAACCCATGATCAGGAGTTGGAAGAATATATCGATCAGGGTAATGTCACCTGTTACATCGGTTTTGATCCTACCGCATCCAGCTTGCATATCGGGAGCCTGGTTCCAATTATGTCCTTGGCACATATGCAGCAACATGGCCATCGACCCATTGCCTTGATTGGTGGAGGAACCGGTCTAATAGGAGATCCTAGCGGCAAAACTGAAATGAGGAAAATGCTGACGGCAGAAATTATCGCGGAAAATGCTTTGGGTCTTAAAAACCAGCTTTCCCGCTACCTTGATTTTAGCGACAGCAAGGCGTTAATGCTCAACAACGCCGATTGGCTGACAACGCTGGAGTATATACCTTTTTTAAGGGACATCGGCCGTCATTTTTCAGTTAACCGCATGATCAAAGCGGAAAGCTGCAAAATGCGATTGGATTCCGAAGACGGCTTGAGCTTCATTGAATTCAACTACATGGTCTTACAGGCCTATGACTTCCTGGAGCTATGCAGCCGTCACGATTGTAGACTCCAGATGGGTGGAAGCGACCAGTGGGGCAATATTGTAGCGGGGATTGAACTGATTCGAAGGATGAATCAAAGGACCGCTTTTGGGATAACTTTTCCCCTGATCTCAACGAGCAGTGGTGAAAAAATGGGAAAATCCGCCAAAGGGGCAGTTTGGTTGGATGCTGCAAGAACATCTCCATACGAATATTATCAGTACTGGATTAATACCGATGACAGGGATGTCATCAGATTTTTGTTGCTCTTTACGTTTTTGCCAGTGGCCGAAATCAAGGAAGCTGAACAACTTCAGGGTGCTGATCTTAATGCCGCCAAAGCCGTTCTGGCCTTCGAGACAACGTTGCTGGCCCATGGCAGGGAAGAGGCGCTCAAGGCGAACCAGGCGGCTATCAGCATGTTTGGCAACAGAGACATTGCCGAGCATATCTTACCGTCAAGCTCAATTCCCAGACGCAGATCGCAATTAGATGATGTGGGTGTACCACAGTCATATGTGGAGAGCGAAAAATTAAAAGCAGGGATTCCCGCTTTCAAGTTATTCCAGACTGCAGGGCTTGCATCTTCCAGTGGTGCCGCAAGACGGCTGATCGAACAAGGCGGCGCTTATGTCAACGGGCGACGTATTGATACCTTCGATACAATTATATCAGATCAGGATATGACCGAAGGCAACAGCATTCTTTTGAGATCCGGAAAGAAGCGTTTTCACAAGATCAAGTCTCGTTGAAAAAAATGTCGAAATTATGAAATATGAGTTGACAAAACACAACTGTCGTTGTAGCTTCCATGCGCTGTTCGCGAGCTGGAAATGTCCATTAAGAACCGATCTGTTACAGCTAAATATTTTCTAAAAAAAAGATATTTTTTCCTTGACAGCAATAACCAATAAATATATTAATGATGTTTTGTGCCAATCTTTTTATCTTTGAGACAATCCACATATATTGCACCGAAGTAAAAAAAAGCTTGACAAAAAAACTAAAGTAAGTATATTGTACTCGGTCAATTGCAATCTTTAATCGTAAGCCGGTATGAAATAAACCGCCTTGAATTATCATTGCGGTCATTTGATCTTTGAAAACTAAATAGTGGAAGTGATTGAGTTGGGTCTTAGATTATAATGCTGAAAGTCGTTTTTCAGTATTTATTAGTTCAATTGGAGAGTTTGATCCTGGCTCAGAATGAACGCTGGCGGCGTGCTTAACACATGCAAGTCGCACGAGAACGCTTCAGCTTGCTGAAGTAAGTAAAGTGGCGCACGGGTGAGTAACGCGTGGGCAATCTACCCTCAAATTGGGGATAACCCGCCGAAAGGCGGGCTAATACCGAATAATATCCTGAAAACTAATGTTTATAGGATCAAAGGTGGCCTCTACATGTAAGCTATTGTTTGGGGATGAG
>JASFFJ010000574.1:0-5360 GCA_050124355.1 Desulfobacterales bacterium
GGTTGCCGTAATGGATGTGTTTTAAATATCGATTGGCAGAACGGCTTGCATCGGTTCGATTGGCCTCGTGAATTTGTGATAAATCGAGATCAACCGAATCTTCCGGTTTATAGGAATACGAGATGACGTTGCCTTTGTCGTCGTAGCTTTCACAAATCAGCCAGCTGAAAATATGTGTCGGGTCGCCCGGGTCGAAAATCCGGCTTTCATCTGTTCTGCCATACCAGGTCGTAACATTGTCCCGACTGATTGAGCGCCAGAAGCTGTCGGATGGATCGTCCTGGTTGGTCCAGCGTTCGATCCGCGCAAACAGGCCTTCGATGCGCGGACGGTAACGCTGAATGCGGTAGGTATTTCCTTGCAGCGTGCGACGGGGCAAGGCCTCCCGTACCCATTCGTCATCATTTTGGACCAAAACCGGAACCAGATCTTCCGCGCCGGACAAAATAAATTCGTCTGATTCGTCCGCGTCCCAATAGCGGGGCAGTCCTTTGTCGGTTTTCCGGGTGATGGAAGGTGTGGAGAGATTCCAGCCCAAGCCAAACGGGCCATTGCCCGCACCGGAATCGTAAGCCAGGGAGAGTTGTGGACCAAATCCGGCACGGCCAGGACTTGCAGCAATGGGAATACTCAGGGAACCTGTTCCGGTAACAGGATTGGCAGCAAATTTCTCACCCATCCCTCGGATAGCGCCGCCGCCTTTGGGAAGTGAAATGGAAGGGGTACTATTCTGCACATTGTCATTATTATCAGAAGTAGCGGTAGTTTGGTCCTGTTGTTGATCACCGGCAAGCATCAGCTTTTTCCCTGTTAGCTATAACACATACTGCGTTTTTTCCACGTACAGATTACAAATCCCGAAAGCAATAATCGAACTTTTGGAACTTACTTTACAATCTGGGACTGTTCAAAATTGATGCCAGCTTTTCCACGTTAATAAGAAAGGCCAACCAATGCTTCGACTTCAAACTTGACCTGTTCTAACCTATTTGATTAATAATATAAGTTTTTAATATGCGTGGAATGCAATTACTGTTTGAAAAACAAATTCATCATTCTGTCTACCAGAAAATGTCTTAATTGAATTCTCAAAATTGGGACAGTGACACAATGGGACACTGAAATTGAGAAACGTATGACTCGCTTCCAAATTAGCGTATTGGATATTAAACGGGCAATACAATAGGAAACTCTCGTCATGCCGGTCCCGGATCAAGTCCGGGATGACGGATCTGGCATCCAGGCTGTTTTCCTGGATTCTGGCGTTCGCCAGAATGACATTGGTTCAGGTACTTAATCGCCTCAGTAATAATAACCAGATCCATGAAGTTCTCCTGAAGTTAAATCGACTTCCAGACATTAACGTCTCATAAATTGTGCAAGCTGATCCTTATTACTTCAAATGGCATCGCAAGCAATTATTTTGCCACATTGTGGCATGCAATGATTTTCTCAAGCATCAATACTCATAGGTATACGATATGTTATTATATTATTTCTAGGGATAATTTTTGCTGAGAAGCTTTGCTGGAGAAATAAGCTTGGATTAATGTAAAATGCGTTTACAGTTTCGCAGCATACGATGTAAACAAGCTTTATAATCGGGAACTATCTTTGAGAAATCTTTCCTGCTGGTTAAAAAAGCGATATAAGGTGGAGCGGGAAACCCCCAGCAGTTTGGCGGCATCTTTCTTATTTCCATTCGCTTGTGCCAAAGCCGCGGAAACTTCAGCCGGTTCAAGCTTGCGTCGTTTTTTTACCGGGATTTGAAAGGAGAGGGAAGCGTTCAGATGCGGCGGCAGGTGACGGGGTTCGATACGACCTCCCCGGTTGTTGATCAGGGCAAATTGAATCACGTTTTGAAGTTCACGGACGTTGCCCGGCCAAGGGTAGGATGTTAGTATTTCCAGGGCTTCCGGTGAAATAGCGATTTTGCTTTTTGTGTCCGAATCCGCGTACATGGATAGGAAATGGTCAACCAGAAGGGTAATGTCGCTTTTACGATCCCGCAGCGGCGGCAATTCGAGGGGGATCACGCAAAGCCGGTAAAATAGATCCTGACGGAAACGGCCGGCGGTCACTTCCCGATTAAGATCCTTATTGGTGGCGGAAATGATACGAACATTCACATGGATCGTTTTTTCGTCGCCGACACGCTCGAAGGTGCCATCCTGCAAGACACGCAGAAGCTTCACCTGAACGGTGGGGGGCAGTTCGCTGACCTCATCCAGAAACAATGTGCCTGAATGGGATAGTTCGAACCGCCCCTTTTTATCCTTGACCGCGCCGGTGAAAGCGCCCTTGACATGGCCGAAAAGCTCCGATTCCACCGTACCTTCGGGAAGGGCGCCGCAATTAAACGGTACAAATGGCCGGTCGCGCCGGCCGCTCTCCTTGTGGATGGCAATCGCCACCAGTTCCTTGCCGGTCCCGCTTTCTCCCTGGATCATCACGGCGGCATCGGTGGCAGCCACGTTGCCAATCGAATTAAAAAGTGCCTGCATTTTGGGGTCCGTCGCGACGATATTGTGGAAACTGTTCTCGGGGGAAGCGATCGGGGCTGGTTTTAAGGGGCAGATGTCTAAAATGGTCACGACTGCATATTGCCGGTTGTGAACGGAGAGCGGGGCGATGCTTAATTTGAGTGTTACATGTTTAGCGCAGCCATCCTTTAAAAGCTCCAACCTAGCCTTTTCATTGATGACCTGTTTTCCTTTGACGGCAGATAAAACCATCCGGCGCATTTTGCAATCGGTGCAGGGTTCGACGTGCCCGCATCCATTGGCCCGACCCAAGGTCCAGACACATCCAATGGATTGGCCGGCCCCCTTGCCAGCGACCTGGGAAGTCGGGCCAATAATTTGTTCAAGGGCTTTGTTGATGGTCACCACCTGGGCCTGGTGGTCCAAAATCATTACGCCGCAGGGGAGGCTGTCCATCAATGTTTGCACAAGATCATTCTCATGCAGAATGGCCGAAAAATCTTGCATGCATGGTCTCTTCTTGGTTTTAGCTTGGATATGAAAACGTACAATGGGAGGAAATTATTAGTATCCAATTATCGAAGGCGGATTTGGTTGTCAAGGAAGATTTTGATGGCTTTCTAGACAACGATGGAGAACGTTTCTGCTCCTCTCCTTTTGATAATCACTTCTTCAGTTCCGGCGAGAAATCTTTGACAGAACCTTCAAAGCGTCATTTTCAAGTTTATCACCGCTAAGAAACAACTGAACAACGTCAAATGCGTTGCGAGCCTCCGACAAACGCTTTTCAAATCGTGAATATCGGATCTTTTTTAGATCGGCTGGATCCATGACTTCGATGAGATGCCTGGAACCAAGGGCGTTTTTCCCAATGTGAGAAATCAGTTTGGAAAGGACAATCATGGCATACCGGTGTACTCCCGTTTGCTGAGCATCGAGGATGTTCGCGCACAAAAATTCGTAACAAACAGGTGGGCGCCCGACCAAAAGTCTACACCCGGTTTCACTCAACCAGGCTTTTTGAGGGTTATTAGAAACTTGGTGGGAATGTTTTTTTAACAATAAAAAAAGAAAGGGGCTTTCAAAAGTCTCCCGGCAATACACTGCTTTGCAACAAATCTCCCTGCAATTGGAACACCACTGAAACCAGAGCACGGAAGAAAAAACCCTGACTTCTGACTCAAAGGCGGCATACTCTTTCAGGATATGTTCAAGTTCATCCATATCTGGGTTTACGTTTTTCAGAAAATGCCGTCAATCCCTCCCGACCGTCGGGATGGTCGGCACATGCTTCGAGCGCGGTTCTCTCCAATTCCAATTGGCTCTCAAAAGAGGTGTTAAACGCATCGGTGATCAGCTTTTTGGTCCAGCCATAGGAGTTTAGCGCGCGGCGGGCCAGATTCTGTGCCATTGCCGTGGCTTCGGCCAAGGCCTGGCCGTCTTCCACCACTTTTGTTACAAGCCCCCAGGACAAGGCTTTATCGGCAGGAATGGGTTCGTCAAAGGCGGCAATTTCAAGTGCGCGCGCATATCCCACCAACCGCGGCAAAGTAAAGGTACCGCCACCGTCAATGCTTAGCCCGTTTGAGGTATATGCCTGCTTTAAAACGGCGGATTGTTCCATTATTCTGAAATCACATGCCAGTGCCAGAGAAAATCCGCCACCAGCGGCGACGCCGTTGACGGCGGCCACCACCGGTTTTTTCATCCTGCGGATTTCCAGTATCGCCAGGTGAAATTGGGAAGCCAGGGTGTGAAAAGCAGCCCTCGGACTTGCCGGATATCCTATGGCCCATTTGAGATCACCACCGGCACAAAAGGCCTTACCTCTGCCGGTGACCACCACGCCGCTGACGTTATCATCTCCGGCCAGGGTCGTCAGATGCTTCGTCAATTGCGAAACCAGATCATAATTAAAGGCATTGTAGGCTTCCGGTCGATTTAATGCGATTTTGACAACGGTGTCCGTTTTCTCAAGCTCGACTAGGTCGCTCATTGAACTTTCCTTATATATCTTCCATTTGCAGCTCCGTGGTGATATCGATACATCCTTTGATGGAGCGTGCCACCGGGCAATAATCAGCGTGGAAACCATGTACTTTTTCCGCGGTTTCACGCTGCTCCGGTTTAACTTTCAGGTGATACGTCACGTGGATTCGCTTGATCACCAGGACGTTACCATCTTTTTCGATTTCTCCGCTTGTGTCTGCGGTTAAGAGGTTTTCTCCGGCCGGAATCTCACGCGCTTCCAGCGCGCCGCCAAAAGTGCCGGTCAGTCAGCCGCCGGCCGAGGCCACCACATAGTCCAGGGTAGTTGCCTGGGGTGAATGCACCTTCGGATCCACACCGTAATGTTCGGCAATTTCGGAATGCACACCGAACAAAACGGGCGATTCAACCTCCGGCAAATAAGCCCGCCGCAAGGGTCCTTTTACGCGTTCGATTCTCGATTTTGATGTGTAAGCAACTTTATCGCTCATAATTTCTCCTTTCATCCCAGGCAGTAGGTGCATGAGATCGTTGATAATTGAGTATCAGGCGCTAAACTTAGGTTACGCCTGACCCGGATAAACCGGAAATAACAAATTACAAGCACCAAACTACAAATAAATTCCAAATTACAATATCCAAATCTCAAATAGAGTCAGAGGCCAATTGTTTGGGATTTTGAATTTAGGTCATTGTGATTTGTTTGATATTTGTGATTTGAAATTTGAAATTTTTTAATTGCTCGAAACAAACGATCCCCTACGGTCTGATATGATCCCGTCCACCATATATCCCAAAGTGACAGAAGCCCGTTGTCTAGCATCGGTCATGGGATTCTTGCCATAGGTTTGCCGGATATCCAAATAATTTTTCAAGACCAGCTGTTCA
>JASFFJ010000575.1:0-5330 GCA_050124355.1 Desulfobacterales bacterium
GGAATGGGTTCCACCTGACGGATCAACACAATAGGCTCGCTGTATGCGCCACACTCCTCGGCGTAAACTTGGCCGCTGATGGTATTTTCACCGTCGTATTCACCATAGATACTCATAAAGATATAGTTTTGTTGATTGTCATCATAGCCGTTGCATAGAATCTCAACATTGCTGCCAAAATGAACGGTAGTACCGGAATCACTCGTGAAGCATTCGTCACTTGTATCCCACGCCGCGGCATAGGTGTTTCCCCGACCGCTGATGGTAATGGTATGTGTGATATCATTTGCCGATCCGATCCAAGTACCCGCCAAAGGACCATTCTCCTCAGATGAAAAAGCTGCGTCCGAGACAGAAGAGCCCGATGACCCTCCGCAACTGGTCAATGCGAAGAGACAGCAAATCATCAATAGTGTGATCAGGTTTTTAGCCATGGCGTCAGATATTTTATTAAAACCTGATGAAGTAGGATGAAAAAGCCTTAATAGATACACTACCAACCATATTGACTATGTGAAGGATCTTAATCTTTATCGTCACTATGATTTTCATGGAAAACATTGATTTCGAGATCGGAGAAGGCAGGATTGTTAATCAGATCGTACTCATCTTTCTTCTCCATTTGCGGTGCAGCTAAATGATCGATCTTTTCTTTTTGTTTTTCCGCGTGTGACCTGTATCGATTGGATAGAAGCCGATATAAGCAGCCTAAAATAAAAAGAACTCCAAAAAGGATTATTATCAAAAAGTATGTTTCATCACTCATCTCAGGCCTCCAAAACGATTTATCGTTTTTTATTACACTCTTTCCTCCAAACAACAATTGCTTGAATCTTTACATGCCCACATCATCCCAATCTTTGAGATGTTCGTTCATGTCTTTGAGGTTTTTGTCAAAATCCTTGAGCCCATTTCCCATTTTATCTGCCGTATCTCTTGCCATATCCTTGATGTGATTCCGGCTGTATTCCTTGATGGCCGATTTCATATATCTGTAGTTGCTGGCTGTCATGGAACTGATTTCATTTTGTAGTGTTTCCCTGGCCTCTTCATTATTTATAGCATCGGAGGTTGCATCCAAGAGCCTCTGGGTAATCAAGTTTTGTGCGAACTTTCCCACATCTTGTTTTGTAAATGAGGCACCCACGTTACCGGAAGCTCCTATGGCTTTACTCAAGCCCCCACTAATGGAACCACCCAACGATGAGGCCACTTGATCAACATAGCTTTGATTAGCAGATACAAAATTGGAAGAAACGGCCTTGGCAATTTGCGGAATCACTTCTGCGCGTTGGGATGCTTCTGTAAGATCTACTCCTCTGATCATCGTATCGATACCCTGACCCAGGCGGGAGAGCACATAGGGCGTTCCAAACCCGTTGAACCGTTCACCCAATGACATACGGTCCATAATGCGACCATCGGAGGACGCTAACGTAACGGGTGTACCGTCTGACATGAACCCTTCGGCCTGCTGGTAGACTCCCGACTGCCCGTAAACCCGTCCCGAGGTTATAGCCACGGTATCCCCCGAGGATGGGTTGGTCAAGGCATAGGGACTGTTTGGCGTGATGGGCCGCTCGAAGTATTGACCGAAACTGTGATAGCCGGCGCCAGTAGACACATTGATATTGGAGGGAACCACATCTCCGCTTGCCGGATCATAGGCCATTTTAAAACTCACCTGTGAACCCTGGAGCATCTCCGGTGAAAAATCGTGGCCGTGAGCACCGAAATAGGTTGCCAGGGCTTCAGCCTCGTCCGTGTCCGGAGATACATCCATACGGGTGGCAGTTTGTAGATAACCCCTTAAATCAGGGTTCTCATTCATGCGATTGAGCAGATCCCTGTTGGCAGAGCTGACGGCGCCGTTCTGGAGTATATCCCCGGCCGCGACGTTGGCCACGATGGAATGGGCGCTGTGGCGGGCCGTGTCCGTATAGGCGGTCTGGTAAACACCTTGAGAACCAATAGCGCGATTGGCGTCCAATGCGCCTCGCTGTTGAATGCCTTGAAGGGTTCCCACCCGGGCTTGCCTGTCACTTAGATCGCCACCCGCCCCAAATGCCTTAAGAGCTGCATCGTTTTTAACCATCCCCGTACTGGTCCGGTCGTAATGTTGCTCCATACCGAGACTCTCGGCCCTTTCGGCAGATGCCAAACCGCTGGCCACCTGGCTTTCCTGAATCAGGTCCCGGGCGTCCTGTGTCTCCATGCTTTTGATCCCGGCCTGTTTATTGACGGCGGTGTATCTGGCCGAGCCATCGAGGGTGCGGTTGGTCACCTCCTGGCCCTTGTGGGTGGCAGCAAGCGGAAAAGCTCCCTTGCTGTCGGTAATCAATTGCTCACTGCCCTCTATGTTGCCGGCATAAGCAAGATTGGTTAGGCGGACCATCTCATGATAGCCCTGGTTGCGATGCGTCTCGACGGGAATCGGTGATTTGGCATAGGACTCCAAGGTATTCGCCTGCTGGGAGGGATCATTTACCTGGATTGCCGCCTCTCGGCCCAAATGGCTGAAGTTCATCGTATTGGCAAAGTGGGCCAGGGCCGCCCCGCCGAATTTAGCGATTACCCCGGAGATCACCCCGGCCAGGATCATAGTGGCGGCGCGGGTTTTCCCGAACATCAGCATGGATCGGTGACTATGATTTTCCATCATGGCGATGGATTTGAAACTGAGCCCGTTACGCCGGATTTCATCGAAGAAGTTGACGGTATGATCCATGGCATAACTGTGGACCAGGGCATCGCACACTTCCCAGGCTGTTAGGAAACAGAAAAATCCGATAATCAGCCCACCCACACGACCAAAGAGAGGGGTTGGCAATAAAATAACCAGAAACGGCACAAGGCCCAAGTAGATGGCGGTCATCACTTCTTTTATTAATGGCAGCCAGCGATCCGTCGTGATGGCTTCACCGGTCAGCGCGGTCCCGATTTTGTAATCTCCCAGAGTGCCGATATCGGCGTTTAGGGCTGCGTTCCAGAGTTCCCTGGCAATAAGGATATTGCGGGTCACCTCGGAAGGGGCCACATTGCCTTGGGTTATGTAGGATAAAAATTCTGTGGTACGCTCGATACAGCGTTCGATCTGGTCCTGGCCAATAATACCCGTGCTGTTGTAATAGCCGGCCTCGGTGCACTTAGTACGCCAGAAATTCATATTCTCAACTGAGATGTCTGTGATGCCGTTCAAGTCACCCATAATCAGATTATAGGCCTCGGCACAGCTCACTGTGGTTCCGGTTCGATTGGCATCACTGAAGTAGACCGTGAAAACCGACGGATTTTGCGCCGCTTCCAGAAGCTCGGTCAAATCGGAACTGGTGGCGAACATATTGACGTTCAGTTCGCTTTGTGGCCGCAGGATCTCGAAGGTGACGCAATCCTCACAAAAGCGCCGCAAAGAGGCATTGATATAGCGCCCATTGCCGTTTTCCATGGATATATCGATCTCTCCATTATAGACCTGGCGCACGATATTGTAGACATCTCCATTGGCGTTTTCGCGATAGTCGTAAACCTCGGGAGCGGCAGACGTCCAAATAATGTCGGTGATGGTTCGGGTAAAACTGTTTTGCATGCCGGCCAGAAGCACCACACCTTCGGGAACTTCGGCCACCTCCTGGTGGATATTCAACAACTCGTCATAAACCACCATGGATGTAGTCGGGCGGATCAGGGCAATATAGACGATACACCCGGCTAAAATAGTAAAAGCCATGTAAACAAAGCCAACCGCGCTGCCATTTCGAAAATAACCGATGGCGCCCCAACCCAACCAGAAGGTCAGGGCCACCACGATAAAAGCAACAAAGAGTCCCTCATAGGAATTGTCCGAGAAACTCAGAGCGATCCGACTCAAGGCGTTGTGGATGGAATGAAACCCCCCGTAGGTAACATACTCTCTAAACGTGTCCGGTATATCTGCCAGTGCATATCCCGGTGCGAGTAAAACCATGAATGGAATTAGTTTAAAAAAGCATGTCATTTTTTAATTCCAGATTGGTTAAAAGATATCTTGTTAAGCTGGTCTTTTCTGGCCTGAATCAATCGCTCCTGCTCCAGATCGTTGGTGATGCGCTGCATGGTGACGTTATAGGCCCCGTCGAGATAGCTGTACATGCTGTCCAGACGGCCCAGGATGGTTTCAACATAGCTGGCCGGCTGTTCCACCAGCTGCTGCACGCAATTGCCCCCGGCGTTCGGTCCCAACTGGTTATGGGCAATGCGCATGGCATCGTGGTAGAGTTTGTAGGTGTTGAACAACAGCGCCTTGCTCATATAGTAGGCATAGGAGAGGGCGCATACATAGGACAGACGGCCGGAAACCTCTTCAACGTTATTCAAATCCCCCACCGCCTTGATGTCGTTAAGAATCAGTATATAAATTGGTGAGGGCATGCTCTCGATAAAGGCTTGGGCCGTAGGGGACAGATCCGTTTTCGTGCCAATGGCTGTAATGATCTCGCGGATCATGGCCTCGGACCAGCTATACAGGGAGTCGAAGTTCACGCCGTCGATACGGATATGATCCAGCTGTTTACACGCGCCTCCAGCGCTGCGGGTGATCAGATCCCCATAGATCAGCGCATCCACGTCCCCCGGATCGTTGTAGCACGGCCCCACCATGAAATAGCGGCCGTTTTCGATGCGCACATCGCCGACAAAAGCGGACATGATCCAAGTCTGGGATTCGGGAATGTCATTCTCTCTGGCAACGTTGGCCAACAGCGAGCCGTCTTGGAAAAAGACCCGCCGCATCTCGTCGGGACAGCCGGCGGTCATGGCGTTAACGGTAACCCCGGTTGCCTGCATGACCTGATCGGTGTTGGCCTGATTGTACTCATCCTGAGCGCCTTGATAAAATCCGCTGATCCCGCTCTCGATCAAAAATTTCTGCAAGGCTTCGGATTGGTCCTCACCTGACGAGGTGCTTTTCAGATAGGCCGCAACCCCCTTGGCAGCCTGGCAATCGTCGATCTGCAGTTGGTTGAGCCGGTCGACCAGCGCTTCCAGGGATTTCATCGATTTCTGAATGGGTTCGGAGAGTACCGACATGGCAATATCGTAAACAAAGGTGGCCATCCCGCCTTCAGCGATGCGTTCCAGCTTCTCCATCAAATATTCCGCCTCCAGGTATGCAAAACTTCCCATGAACATGTCGATTCCGCCGCACCCGGCTCTAAAGCGCGGCGGTGAGACGTTGACCGGATAATCCCTTTCATTGCCAAAGCGAAGAGACAGGCTGCCGGCCGAGGCATATCCCCGTTTCTGGCTTTCGAACATGTTGGGTCCGCTGGTGGTGGCCTGTTGAATCCAGTTGT
>JASFFJ010000576.1:0-5326 GCA_050124355.1 Desulfobacterales bacterium
TTCTCAGCTGCGCAGCAGCATATGCAGCGCAATTAGAAACAAAGATAAAAGTCGGTATCAGTCCCTTTTCTCCCTTTATAATTATGTCGGAAGAAGAACCCATTGGATTATCGATCGATTTGTGGCAAGCCCTGTCCCGTGAAACCGGATTGGATTTTGAATTTGTAATATATGAGGGTGTTGTCGACAAATTAAGGAATTTACAGGAGGGCAGCATCGACATCGCCATTGGTGGGATCACCATCACTGAAAAGCGGGAAGAAATATTAGATTTTACCCATCCGGTCTACCACACAGGCCTGGATATATTAATTCCCAGAGTTGGAAATCATCCTTTGCAAGGGCTGCTTTCCTCATTGTTCAAGGGCAATAAATTCGTCATCTTCGGCGGGCTGATGGTTCTAATTATCATCGCCGGTCATATTATTTGGATTGTCGAGCGCAGCAGTAAAAACAGAACCACTAGTTTTCACCGCAAGTACCTCCCGGGCGTGTTTGAGGGAATGTACTGGGCCCTGATCACCGCAAGCACCATCGGATACGGTGACAAAGTTCCCCAGCGGTGGATTGGAAGAGTATTGGCTACCATTATTATCATCATTTTCTTGCCATTGTTCGCCTTCTTTATTGCACAGCTCTCCTCTGATCTGACGATGCAAAGCCTTAAAGCCAACATAAACGGTCCTGAAGATCTGCGGGGGCGCCGGGTTGCAGTGGTCGGAGGGACAACCAGCTATGAATATATGAGGAAAGAACGCGCCTATATCGATACATTTCCCACGGTGGAGGATGCTTATGACGCCTTACTGAAGGGAACCGTGGATGCCGTGGTATATGATGCCACGAATCTACTCTTTTATGCAAACAACGAAGGTAAAGGAAAGGTTGTCGTGGTCGGGAAGATATTTGAACCCCAGGACTACGGCCTGGCCATCCCCCAAGGCAGCCCATTGCGCGAAAAAATTAATCGCGCCATCCTCAACCTCGTGGAAAATGATGAATTGGGACGCACGTTCGCAAAGTGGCTCGGGCCTGCAGGCAGTCCATAAAGTAAAGATCCGCTGGTATAATCAGCAAGCGTATAATTCATGCTTTCCACTGATTGTCGTTTGTGTTAAATCTACCTATCCGATGACAAACAGGGTGAAGATGTTGTTCTACCGGCCTTAGGCATTGCCGCTGATCGTGAAAAAAAGGAGCTTGCGATGAAAATTTTAACCGCCCCGCGAATGGAACGCTGCATTGGCTGCAATTCCTGCTCCCTGGCGTGCGCTCGATTGGTACATAAACGTCTGTCCTGGCTGGCCGCCGGCATCCGCATCATGTCAACCGGTGGGTTGTCTACCGGTTTTGAAGCCCGATCCTGCCTGGCCTGCGATCCGGCACCCTGTGCCGAAACCTGTCCCACCGGCGCATATTCCCAGCGCAAAGGCGGCGGTGTCATCGTCAAAAAGGGTTTGTGTATTCACTGCGGTGACTGTGCCCATGCCTGTCCAGTGGATGCGATTTATCTCGATAACATTGGCGAACCCTATGTTTGCATCCATTGCGGTCGCTGTGTCCCCTTTTGCCCCCATGACTGCCTGGAAATGAGGGGATTTTCAAAAGAAACATCGGCAGAAGATTCTGAGGCGGTAATATCATGATTCGAGATCATTTTCGCGTGCTCGTGGTCGACCTATCAGTGGGCAAGGGTAAAATTACAACTCACGAAGGGCGCAATGAATTTGTCGGCGGCAGCGGTCTGGCAGCCCTGCTTTTTAATCAATACGGGCATGTCAATCGACCCTGGAACGATCCCGACCAGCCGCTGATTTTTGCCATCGGTCCATTGACAGGCTATTTTCCGCTGATGAGCAAGACCGTCTGTGCCTTTAAATCTCCCTATCATGATCAATATGCAGAAAGCCATGCCGGCGGCCGTTCGGCTCTGTCGCTGCGATTCGCAAATCTAGATGCCATCGTGATCATCGGCCAAGCGAATAAACCCGTCTGTCTGGCTGTTGGATCCCATCACCTGGAAGTGCGAGATGTCCATTATCTCTGGGGAAAGAACATTAAATCCACCGGCAAAAGGCTCAGACACATGTTTCCGGGATCCGGGCACCGCAGTATTTTGCGTATCGGCCCCGCCGGGGAATCAGGTTCCGCCATGGCCGGGATCAATGTCGACACCTATCGCCACTTTGGCCGGCTCGGCGGGGGCGCCGTCATGGGCGCCAAAAATCTCAAGGGCATTGTCATTGAAGGCGATGAGATGTTTGATCTGCCCGCCGGCAAGAGATATCAGAAGCTGTTTGAAAAAATATATAACCAGCTGACCACCACCGACATGATGAAAAAATACCATGATCTGGGAACTCCTGTGAATGTGGCGGTGCTCAATAATCTCAAAGCCTTGCCCTGCCGCAATCTTCAGCAAACCAGCGATTCACAAATCGATGGCATCACCGGCGAAACCTTTGCAGAAGAAACCCTGTTGCGCAATCAAGCCTGCTCCGGGTGCCCGATTGGATGTATTCATCTGGGGTATGTCAGAGAAAAATTCCACGAGGATCACCGCTATTATTTTTTTCAGGTCGCTTATGATCATGAACCTATTTTCGCCACCGGTGCCATGCTGAGTGTCACCAATGCCTTTGCGGTGTTGGGCATTATTGATGAAATCGAAGAAATGGGACTGGATGTGATGTCAGCCGGCGTGGCCCTGGCATGGGCAACCGAGGCGACGGAAAAAGGAATTATTTCGAACAGGGACACCATCGCATCTTTAAAATTCGGCGATGCCGAAGCCTATAAACAGGCTGTCAGGTATCTGGGTATCGGTGCCAATGATTTTTATCGCCTGCTGGGCATGGGGACCGCAAAGGCAGCCGAGCATTACGGCGGCAGTGATTATGCCTGTGTACTTGGCCAGGAAATGGCCGGTTATGCCACCGGGGAAGTATTCTACACCGCCCAGGCACTTGGTTTCCGGCATTCGCATTTAGACAGCGGGGGTTATTCCTATGATCAAAAACATGAGGAAAAAGATGTCCAAAAAGCCGTCGACTTTCTTATCGCTGATGAACAGGATCGGGTCTTGTTGACCTCGATGGTCTCCTGCCTGTTCGCCCGCAAGGTTTATACCAACGCGCATCTGGCTGAATGCCTTAATAGTGTCGGTTACCCTGACATGGCGGATAACATGGAATCCATCAAAAAGGAGATTCAAAAAAAGCGCTGGCAGCTGCGGTTGGCCACCGGCTTTAAACCGGATAAAGTGACGATTCCCAAGCGATTCACCGAATTGACCACCTGGAAGGGCAACACCGATATCAATTATCTTAACGCACTCAAGAGTGCCTATGCGCAAAAAATCAATGAGATGCTATAGGTTCAGCGATGCTGCAACAAGACTTGCATATTCATACCACACACTCGACAGGTGACAGCGCAGTGGTGCCCGAGCAGACCGTTGCCCTCGTCGCTGCCGTCAGACACGCCAGAATCATCGGCATCAGCGACCATTTAGACTACCTGGTGAACGGGGAGTTTGAAGGTTACGATAAAAAACTTCGCCAATTCGGATTTAAAGTTGGCGTCGAGGTCGACGGACACCCCTGGGTCGATGAAGCAAAAGGCTATGATGTCGATTATTACATTTATCACTGCCGGGATCAGAATGCCGACTATCGTTCTCTGGAAAAACTGGTTGCGACCGGCAAGCCTGTGATTATTGCTCATCCCAACGCATTTCAAACAAACCTGAATCGCGTGCCCTCTGAATGCCTGGTTGAAATAAATAACCGCTACGTTTGGCGCACGGATTGGAAGCAGTATTACGCCTCATTCACAAATCGATTCAAGTTCGTCTTCGGCTCGGACGCTCATCAGCCGCACTGGCTGTCTCAGACGGTGGCCCACTACGTTGCTGCGCAGCTAGGTGTAGAGGAACATCTGGTTTTCTAAACTTCTAACATTTTGGGCAAAACACCTGAAGTTGAAAAAATCAGGAGGGTCATAAAAATGGCTCGATTAATGGTTCTTGGTTTATTATTGATAATGCCGACATCAGTGTTAAGCAGTGAAAAAAATATGCATAAAATTTCCGGCGAAGCCAAAGTTCACACGCTAAAAACAAAAGGTATATTTCGCCTTGAAGGCCCAAATTGAAGAACTGGCAGATATTTTGATGGAGCCCATAAAGCGGGTTAAAAAATATTTTCGTCTTGTCCACTCAAAAGCCGAATTTAGATGTCCAAACTGCTCTACCGCGTGCATTGCTTAATTTCAGGGCTCTTGACCCCAATTGGGAAAACTTCTCGGGAGGCCCTGATATCTAAAGAACCTACAAACTCTGCAGCAAAAATAAGCGTAAATTCAAGATGTAACAGATTTTATCAAAATAAAAGAGACGAAACCGTTTATCAAATATTGTCCATCATGTATCCGTCGCAATTGACTTAAAATTAGGATGATCTTATGCTTAGCCAAATTGTACTTTCTCGCTAAATTTAATCACGCAGCAAAGGATTAGCAAATAGATGACGCTTCAAAACAAAATAAACTTAATCACCTATCCGGACAGCCTGGGCAACAATCTACTCGAGCTTCATTATGTCCTGCGCCGCTATTTGACGCAGGCGATCGGCGGCGTTCATATTCTGCCTTTTTACCCCTCATCGGCAGACCGCGGCTTTGCCCCGTTGACCTATGACGAGGTCGATCCGGCCTTCGGCACCTGGGAAGATATTGAAATGATCGGCAGAGATTTTGATTTGACATTTGACTTTATGGTAAACCACATCTCCCGCCAGTCTGTCTTTTTCCAGGATTATTTAAAGAATGGCCCGGACTCCGCATATGCGGACATGTTCCTGTCCTTTAACAAATTGAGCCCCACCGGAGAAATTAGCGAAGAGGATCTGGCCAAAGTTTACACACGCAAACCACGGCCGCCTTATACCGTCATCGAGCGTGCAGATGGATCGCGGGAAAAAATCTGGTGCACCTTTGACTACGAACAGATTGATCTGGATCTTCGTTCACCGGTCACCCAGGAAGTGGTCCGCGACTTTCTAATACGTCTTGCACGGACCAACGCCAAAATGATCCGCATGGACGCCATTGCTTATGCAACCATCCGGATTGGAACCAATTGCTTCTTTCTCGAACCGGACATCTGGGAATTGCTGGAATGGCTTAAGGAATATGTAACCCCTTTTGACGCGGTGATGTTGCCGGAGGTACACGAACAATATAAATACCATTTGAAAATTGCGGCCAAGGGTTATTGGACCTATGATTTTGCTCTTCCAATGCTGGTCCTGCACACCCTCTATCA
>JASFFJ010000577.1:0-5316 GCA_050124355.1 Desulfobacterales bacterium
TTCGAATTTTTAAGATCTGGGGCATTTCAGAAGTCGATCTTGTGGGGGACGACGGCTCCGATGATAAATCTGATCCGCTGATGGACGCCGCGATGATCGAAGAGACAAAAACTCGCGTTGAGACGCTGTTTTGCCATTTGGATGTGGAACATCCGGCCGTTAAGGAAATATTCAGGATTGCCGTGCAGTTCAGGTGCCAAAACAACATCAGCATGGCAGATGATAATTTAGCGGTCGACAATCCGTCAATCTCAAAACACGATCAAAAAAAAGATTTTCTCAAGAAACTAAAAAAGAAAAATATAATATTGCCTGAAATTCCGTCGGTTGCATCTGAGTTAAATGAAGTTATCGAAAATCCTATGTCTTCCGCCGAACACATCGCTCGGGTGGTAAGCAAAAGCCCAAGTTTAACGGCAGTTCTGTTAAAAATTGTTAACTCGTCATTTTATAGCCTCCCGTCGAAAATAAGTACGGTATCCCATGCGGTATCCCTCATCGGAACCCAGGAGATTTCAGTACTTGCCCTGGGTATCAGCGTCCTTTCAGTATTTAAGAATATTCCAAAAGAAACCATAGATATGCGCTCGTTTAAAAGGCACAGCCTGGTCTGCGGCCTTTTAGCCAGGGTTTTTGCCGCCCATAAAAAGGTTCCCCAAACCGAGCAGTTGTTCGTCTCCGGGTTGTTGCATGATCTAGGCAGGTTGATACTTTATAATTATTTTCCCGACGAGTCGCGCAATGTTTTGGCCCGCGCCAGAGATGGAAATAAATTACTCTATAGAGAAGAAAAAGACTTTCTGGGCTGCGATCATGCCCAGCTGGGTGTGCAACTTATGAAACAGTGGAAGTTGCCGCTGATTCTGGAAAATAACATCTTATACCATCACAAGCCTTCAGAGGCACAGCAATCTGTTCCGGCGGCCATCGTCCATTTGGCCGATATTATCGCCAATAGCCTTGGAATCGGCAGCAGCGGTGAAAAATTGATTCCACCCCTTGATGAGACTGCCTGGAAAAATTTGGAATTATCACCCAGCAGCTTTGAAACCATCATCGGGCAAGCCACCCATCAGTTCCAGGCCCTCGATCAAATACTGCATGCGTGAGAAAATGATGAATACAATTGTAAATATGGATCCTGAAAATCTACAAGAACGGATAAAGTACCTGGAGGAAAACGGACGTCTCATTCAAAACGGCCTCGAAATGGCACTTTCGCTGGGTGATTTTCAGGAAAATATCAATAAAGGCTATGACACGGAATATATTCTGCGGGAAGCCCAAAAAAGAATACAGTATTTGACCCCGTTTGATGCCAGTGCCTTTTACCTGATGGACCAGGGTCAATCGGATTTTATTTTTTCCCTGTGTGAGCCGCCGGAGAAAAAGCAATTCATTGAAGATCAGATCGGCTACATGATCGACAAAGGCTTTTTTGCCTGGGCGATCGGTGAAAAAAGGGGCATAACCATCTCCTCCCAGGATCATTCCAGACAACTGATGCTGCATGTGATCGCAACCGCTTCCCGAATTCGGGGTATGTATGTCGGTTTGTTACCGGACAAAAAAACAACCATTCCGGATAAATCGAAGACCCTGGTATCATTCATTCTATTAAATACGGCCAATGCCCTGGAAAGTCTTGATTATCATCAACTGTTGCGCGATCAGAACCTTCTCCTCGAAAAAAAAGTAGAAGAAAGATCCAAGGCCCTAGCACGTTCCGAAAAGCAACTGCAGCAGGTAATGAAACTGCAGGCCATCGGCACTCTGGCCGGCGGTATCGCCCATGACTTTAACAATATCCTTTTCCCGATTGTGGGATACACCGAACTGACCATGGATGACATTCCGGAAGGCAACCCGTCCCGCAATAATCTGGAAGAGGTCCTCAAGGCAGCGAATCGGGCCAAAAAACTCGTTCAGCAAATCCTGACCTTTAGTCGTCAAAACGATCAGGAATTCAAGCCTCTGAAAGTTCAGTGCCTCATCAAAGAAGCGCTCAACCTTCTGCGGGCAACGATCCCGTCATCCATCGAGATCCATACATCGATAGATCAAGACTGTGGCCTCGTCAAAGGAGATCCCACTCAGATCCATCAGGTAATAATGAATTTGGGCACCAATGCCTATCATGCCTTGCAGGAAACCGGTGGAAAACTCGAAGTCATTTTAAAGGAGACTTACCTTAGCTACGAGCAATCCCAGCAAATGGTGGGAATGAAAGTCGGCCGTCACCTTGATCTGACGGTGAAGGATAACGGTCACGGAATGTCCCCCCAAGTATTGGAGCGGATATTCGAGCCATATTACACCACCAAGGAACAAGGCAAGGGAACGGGCCTCGGTCTATCGGTCATCCATGGTATCATCAAGAATCATGGGGGGGACATTAGCGTCTACAGCCAAGCGGGTGTTGGCTCGATCTTCAGGGTTTACCTGCCTGTAATCGATGATATTGACATGGAAATTGAAGCACCTGAGACTGTAAGCGAATCCAACGGCAATGAACACATACTGCTAATTGATGACGAAGAATCAATCCTTGATATCGAGCGACGCATTCTGGAACGTCTCGGATATTCGGTAACACCGATAACCGACAGTGAGGCGGCTCTGAAGGAATTCAAGGCTCGGCCCGACGCATTTGATCTGGTCATTACGGATATGACGATGCCCAAAATTACCGGCGACCGGCTGGCCCAGAGTTTGATGGCCATCAACCCGCATATTCCCGTCATCCTGTGCACCGGATTTAATGAAGACATCTCCGAGGAAAAAGCCCTGTCTATGGGAATCGACAAGTTTGTCATGAAGCCGATCGTCAAAAATGAGCTGGCTTACACCATCCGCACCGTGTTGGACAACCCCAAATCTTTGCCGAACTAAAATTCAGAACTCTTGGCACGTCGTAAAATCTAATTCAGCAGAAATGTCAAAAATCGCGTCAATAAGGCTGAATTTAGACGAATCGTTCTGAATTTTATTTTTTATTTCATTTCTCTATCCAAAATAAAGCTCGGGGATGTTACCATTACCGGATTATCGTTCCATTGCTTCTTGATACAATCTATTGTATCTTGAATTTATGCCTATTTTTACTAAAAATTTTGTAGATTCTATAGATATCAGGGCCTCCCGAGAAGTTTATCCAATTGAGATCAGGAGCCCTATAATTGGAATCGCCTCGTGTGAAACTACACTTCAAAAAGTTGAGGTTGGTTCTATCCTGTGTCCCTTAACATTTCGTAGGTTGGGTTGAGCCTACTCCAGGCTTTGTTGGATTTCGTTGCACTCAATCCAACCTACATGTTACCGGTATTATTGCCAAATGCGAAACCCAACAGCGACCGATTTCGGAACCGAACCCGAAAAGTTTCTTTTCCGATCAAACTGGCCTTTTTTTTGCCAGCGGCTCTCGCTCTTATCTCAATCAGCCAAAGGCCTTTCAACATAAGCTCCCCGCAATTCCTGTGGTCCCCTTTGGGGTTTTTTAAATTTGAGTTGTTGGCATAAATTTGTTAACTAGATAAGATTGATAAATGATAATCCAGTATCCAGCATCTTAGCTGAATACGAATTCAGCGTTTATGTCTAAATAATTTGCCCCAACTGTAAATGAAATGACCATATCTAAAATACCAATGCATACACATAATTTTGTTGAAAATTACCAAGGCCTGGTGGGCTATGGAGCAGACCGGGAAACGGATGAAAACACGATCATTTATTATCTTCAAAAGTTTTCCGACGACAAGCTCATGGCAACGATCACCCAAAGAATGGCAGATGAGGAGCTGCTGGAAACCTTCGAATTCATCAATCGCCTTCTAAAAAAACATCTTTCCGAATCAGAATACCATAGCCTGTTTCTCAAAGATGATGGTTAATTTGAGCAAAGTCCTAAACCCGGACAAACCGGAAATTACAAAAACCAAATTACAAATAAATCTCAATTCTCAAATAAGATCAAATGCCAATTGTTTGGGATTTTGAATTTCGGTCACCGTGATTTGTTTGTCATTTGTCTTTTGGCTATTGTGATTTGATTGTATTTTGTATTTTTGGCATAAATACGCAAAACAACAGATCCAAGGCCTTAATAACCACTTCCAGGAGCAACGCCATGTTTACTTCAAAGCAGCTGCAGCGATATGCGGATGTACTGTGGTGGGGCATAACCACCGCCCGAACGTCGCCGTTCAAAAGAAATGATATCGTCGTCATCCGCTATAATAAGCCGGCCGTCGAGTTGGCCGAAATTTTATATGCCGGACTCTTGGCCAGGGGAATTCACCCGATCCAGCGAATGAATCCGACCCCAGCCATGGAAAGATCTTTTTATTCGATTTCATCCGGCAAACAGCTTGTTTTTCTGCCTCCCGGTGAAAAAGAACTGATGTCCCGTTTGAATGGCAGCATTTTTATTTATGCACCGGAATCCATTACCCACTTGAGCGATATCGACCCCAAAAAAATAGGAAAGACCGCTGTGGCTCAAAAGACGTTGCGCGACATCGGAAATCAAAGGGAGGCCCGCGGCGCTTTCAGCTGGACCTTGTGCGTATTCCCTACGGCCGAATTGGCTGAACACGCCGACCTATCGCTGGATGAATACACCCGGCAGATTGTCAGATCCTGCTTCTTGAATAAAACGGATCCGGTATCCCACTGGCAGAATATCTATAAAAATGCGCAATCCATAAAAAAATGGTTGAATTCCATGGATGTTGATTACTTTCATGTCGAATCCGACAACATGGATCTGGAAATTGCGCCGGGCGAGAAAAGACAATGGATCGGCATCTCCGGGCGAAATATTCCCAGTTTTGAAATCTTTGTATCACCCGACTGGCGCACCGTCAGGGGAGAGTATTATGCTGATCAGCCCTCCTATCGCAGCGGCAACCGTGTTGAAGGCGTGAGGCTGGTTTTTGAAAAAGGCCGCGCCATTAAGGTATCGGCCGATGCCGGGGAAAATTTTGCAAGAAATCAGCTGGCAATCGATACGGGCGCCGACAAACTGGGAGAATTTTCATTGACCGACAAACGGTTTTCCAAGATCAACTGTTTCATGGCCAATACGCTCTATGATGAAAACTATGGGGGTCGCTTTGGAAACTGCCATATCGCCTTGGGTGCCTCGTATGCGAACACCTTTGCCGGAGACGGCAAAAGGTTGACCCCGACGCGCAAACGGCAGCTGGGCTTCAATGAATCGGCCCTTCACTGGGATCTGGTCAACACCGAAAAAAAGAGGGTCACTGCCCACTTAAAAACCGGCAAGACCCTCGTTATTTATGAAAATGGCCG
>JASFFJ010000578.1:0-5312 GCA_050124355.1 Desulfobacterales bacterium
TGTAAGAATCCGGGGTGAGGAACGACCAACTCTTAATTGGATATTCGATGTCGGACGTTCGACCTGCCCGCAATTACTTGATAGCGGTACGAGGCCAATTTAACAATTTGATCTAAATAACGGTTTGATTACCAACCCAATACACTATGCATGGCAGTCGTTTGTTCGACGTTCAATGCTTACAGTCCGTCTGTGAGAAAATCACTGTTCCGACCAGGAGAAATTTTATATTTAGCTGATGCAGGATACCGGATACGATTAACGCCTGCTGAAAGGAGATGGAGCATGTCTCGTAAGATACGGGTATTAAATATTTTTATCTTAATGGTGGTAACGACCCTGATGTTAACAGGATTTTCTTTTTCCAAAGCGATTCAGGAGAATGGCAAAGACTATATTGTGGATCTTCATGGTGAACGTTGGGATGTGACCCAAGCCAAATCCATTGGATTTGATCCCGAACGATTCCGGCATGGCATCGGACGTAATGCGTTTACCCCTTTGGATGATTCGCAATTAAAAGACGAAAGTCCGCATGTTTCGAGCAATACACGGGTTATCGGAATATCTGATGGAAAAGAGGCCCGGGCCTATTCAGTTCCCCGACTCTATCGTCATGAGGTTGCCAACAGCAGTATCGGAGATCAGCCGATAGCGGCAGCATACTGACCGCTGGTTGACCTGGCGGCTGTGTACAGCCGCGAGATTGACGGTCGCACACTTACCCTAGTACCCTCCGGATGGACCTACGAGCGAACATTTGTTCTTTACGATCGGGAAACCAACTCACTGTGGTATCCATATGAGGAGGGTTTAAAGGGAATTCAAGGCGTTTATTTCGAGAGATGGCTGCCCAAGCTCGCTTCAGACGATACGCGCTGGCGCGAATGGAAGGCAAAACATCCGCAGTCGCGGATTATGGATTAATAAACTTTAGATTTGAGAGATATTACCAATCGATGTATAGGAGAATAACTCATCGAACCTTTTGTTTGAAATTTTGGACGTCTTAAAAGCCAAGGCATTCGCCAACTCGACCGACGCCAGGGAAAATAAAAGATGCAGGCCGCAGGTGTGATAGGTATATTGGCTGTTGTGCTGCTTTCAAAAAACTGTCGATTAGACCGCTCTGCATATTACTTAAAAGAGCTCTGCGGGAATTAACTGTAGGCCGATGACCCAATGGAGGATCTGAATGATTAGCAAAGCAACGTTTAGCGGAGGCCGCAATATCGCCATGAAAGTTCCGCCCCACCAGTTCGAGGCGACTGTTCGATTTTATCGGGATGTGCTTGGCTTCACGGTGAAAAGCCGTGAGGACGCGTCGGTGTGTTTCACCTTCGGTGCCAATCGCCTTTGGATCGACCGTACACCTTCAGCCAGCCAGGCCGAAATTTGGCTCGAAGTGGTCACCGACGATGTTCAGGCTGCATCCACCCATCTGAAGTCGGCCGGGATTGTGCGATGCGACGAAATTGAGCCGCTGCCCGAGGGAATGAAGGCCTTCTGGGTGTCGAACCCGGCGTCCGTTGTCCACCTGTTCAGCCAAGGCAGCGAACCGTGAAAACCAACAGAATCACACCTATTTGCGAAGCACCTTTTGCCCCACCGGACAGGCCTGGGTGCAGATGCCGCAGTTGTGACTACCGTGAAATTTATGGAAACTGAATAGGCATCGGTGGGACCCTGGGCAAGCTGAACCATGACCCAGGGCTCCATTTGGAAGACAAAAGAGATGCCGCGGTGGAACTTGGTCAGTTTTCGCGGTGTGTACCCCTTCAGGTCGGCAAAACCATAGAGTGTGCAGCCGTGTGAAACTGTGATCCGTGCAATTTCTTTTTCAGCTTTCTCATATCTAAGTTAGAATATGGTCTCATTCTGTCCCATGAATATCCTGACTCATGCTCTTTTCAAGATCGATAATTCTTTTTCTTATTTCGTCCGGGATCAGTGCCTTTTTATTATTGCGATAGTCGAATGTAACAAGCGTTCCTTCACCTAATGCTGCTATTTTTTTGTGCTTGTGGCTGATTACAGCATATTTCATTATAAAGCGATCTTTTTCAATAGTATCCACACTGGCTCCAACTGTGACATGGTCTGGATAGGTGAGTGGAATTTTGTATCTGCATTGAGTGGAGGCCAATATGGGGCCAATACCCGTTTCATTCATAAACTCAATAAAATCGAGCTGTTCAAAATATGAAATTCGGGCACTTTCAAAAAGTTTGAAATACACCGTGTTGTTTACGTGTTGAAACGCGTCCATATCGCCCCATGCAATTGGAATTTCAATTGTCACAGTATAAGTGTTGATTAGTTCTTGCATTTTTTCACCATACCAGAGTGTTCCTACCGCAGATATCATCAATTTTGAATAGGCTGTGATACACAAATTTGGTAAATCGTGCAATTGATAAATGAACCGTCCAAAGCATGAGATTTCCATTTTCTTGATTTTTCCAAATTTCAGGATAATAATGTTCTCAGTCACAAACTTATGAAAACATTATTACCCATTCTGCCAACCCGCTCTGAATCCTACTGAAGATGAATTTTTCTGATTTGATGGACAGAACGCTGCTGCTTGACCTGGAGACGACACGGTCGGGAAAAATCAGACAAGTCGGGGCAGTTTTTAACGGCCACATTTTCGAAAGAACCGAAAAAGGAGGCTCGAAGGCTGCTTTAGAACAGCTCGACAAATTGGCCCAAAGCGCTGATTTTGTTTTGGGCCACAATCTGCTGGGCCACGATTTTCCAATCCTAAGAGCCGCATCGCCATGGCTGAAGGTTCTCAAAAAGCCGGTGATTGATACCCTCTACCTGTCACCGCTGGCCTTTCCTCAAAATCCATATCATCGTCTGGTCAAAAACTATAAACTGGTCAGATCCAGCATCAACAGCCCCGTTGAGGATGCCCAGCTGGCGGCTTCTGTATTTGCGGATCAATGGGAGAGTTTCGTCGCTCTAGCAGAAGAAAAGGCGATACTTATCGATTTTTATCGCTTTTGTTTTCAAGACAGCCTTTTCAATACCTTTTCGGGTACGGGGATTTCAGCGGTCTTTGCTATGATGACCCCCGAGATGATCAAAAACTCTGACGAAGCACTTGGATGTTTTGTGGAGCAGACCACCGGAATCGTGTGCGCTAACGCGGTCAAAGAGACGATTTGCGATGTGCTGACAAAACCTGAAAGGCAACCGGCAGCTGCATACTGCATGGCATGGCTGCAGGTGGCCGGCGGTAATTCGGTGCTGCCGCCCTGGGTAAGGCATCGGTTTCCCGAGATACCGGCTATCATCAGAAAACTGCGGCAGGATCCTTGCGGCACTTCAGACTGTGACTATTGCAGGGAAAGCCATGACCCTGAGCGACAACTGACTCGCTTTTTCGGTTATCCATCGTTTCGTGAAAACCCCCAAACCGAGCAAAAAGAAAGCCTGCAAAGGGCGATTGTGCTCGACTGCATGGGCGACAATCCGGTAATGGGGATTTTGCCTACCGGCGGCGGCAAGTCACTTTGTTACCAGTTGCCGGCACTGGCGCGCTACTGGCGGTGCGGGGCTCTGAGCATAGTTATTTCACCACTCCAGGCCTTGATGAAAGATCAGGTGGACAACCTCGTTAAAAAAACGGGGACCCTGTTTGCCGAAGCCATCAACGGACTCCAGACCCCACCGGAGCGCGGGGAGGTATTCGAAAGGATCAGATTGGGAGACACGGCAATCTTGTATATTTCTCCCGAACAACTTCGCAGCATCGCTGTCAGAAATGTTTTGAGGCAACGCGAGATCGGCTGCTGGGTATTCGATGAAGCACACTGTTTGTCCAAGTGGGGGCACGATTTCAGACCGGACTATCTTTACGCAGCCCGCTTCATTCGTGAGTTCGCCAAGGAACAGAATCAACCCGTACCGCCGATCTGCTGCTTCACGGCCACCGCAAAGAAAAGTGTCATTGAGGAAATCGGCAGCCACTTTCGCGAAGAACTCGACCAGGATCTGTGTCTATACGCAGGTGGTGTGGAACGAGAAAACCTTTCCTTCGAAGTCATACCGGTGTCTGCGGCGGAAAAGCTCGAAAAAACCCATGCAATTATCAATGAGCAGCTCAATGCGACTGATGATCCGGCGGGTATCATCGTCTACGCTGCAACTCGAAAAGCTACCGAGGAAATAAAAGATTTTCTGCACCATCAAGGCATGCTCGCAGAGGCGTTTCATGCCGGGCTGGACGCCAAGATGAAACGGGAGATTATCGAGGCTTTCGTGGATGGACAGATCCCTGTTATCTGCGCCACCAACGCATTCGGTATGGGAATCGACAAAGAGAACATTCGGCTCGTGTTGCACTACGAGATGCCCGGTTCTTTGGAAAACTACATCCAGGAGGCCGGACGCGCCGGCCGAGATTTGGCGCCGGCGCGTTGCATTCTTCTGTACGATCCGCAGGATGCCAACAAGCAGTTTGGGATCGGTGCGCTTTCCGAAGTGAAACGAAACGAGATTGCGCGAATCCTGCGTGCCTTGCGGCGCAAGAAGCGAAACCAAGATGGTGAAATTGTCGTCACCAGCGATGAATTGCTGCGGGATGATGATCTAGCTGATATGCATCAACTCAAGCCTGATTTCCGGGATACGAAGGTCAAGGCTTCCATCGCCTGGCTGGAGAGGGCCGGTTTCTTGCAACGCAACCAGAACCTGACCGAAGTTTTCCAGGGTAAACCGCTGGTTGAATCCCTTGAAGCAGCAGAGAAAGTAATTGATCGACTCAACTTGAGCCTACAAACTAAAAACCTGTGGCTCAATATTCTGCACTACATCATCAACAGCGCAGAAGGCCATGGCATCCGGGCTGATTCAATTGCCGAAGCGCTGTTTCCAGAAATGGAAACATTGCTGGAAATGGAAAAGATAACCGGGCTGACGGCCGCCCAGATAGTGATAACGGCCCTGCATGACATGGCGGATGCCGGCTTGATCGACCAGGGCATTATGCTATCGGCTATTTTCAGACCGCAAGGAAAAAACCAGGCGGCAAAGGTTTTCAAGGCCGTTTGTGATCTTGAAAGCAAGCTTGTTAGTATGTTGCAGGAAGAGGATCCCGATGCCGATGACGGCAACTGGGTGGGGCTTAACATCCGCCGCCTCAACCAGAAGCTTTACAACGAAGGTTATGAAACCAGCCCGGATGTTCTGCGGCAGTTGATTAAAGGCATATCATATGACGGGAAAGGCTTTGCCGCTTCCCTGGGTAGCTTCGAACTTAGCTATGTCGACCGCAACCGGTACCAAATAAGACTTCAACG
>JASFFJ010000579.1:0-5304 GCA_050124355.1 Desulfobacterales bacterium
GCCGGGTTGGATACGGTGATACTGCCGAAACGCAATGAAAAAGATCTGGAAGATGTGCCTGCCGAGGTGCGCAACGCCATGACGTTCGTTTTGGCCGAGCGCATCGATGACGCCATCGAGGCGGCATTGTTGCCGGCCAATGACGATTGCGACGCGGTTGATCCCGAGCTCAGCCAAATCCATAATCGACCTGAGATCGAATTTTCGCCTGCTTCGGCGTCGTAAAAATCAAGTTCGATAAATATTAAATTAATTCTAAGCATGACATTGACAAGCAAATGATCATAGTTACTATATCAACATAACAATCAACCACCAAACTAATAAAGGAGAAAAAAATGAAAATGAAATCATTAGCACTGGGAATCTTAATTGTATTTTTGTCAACAACAGCCTTGATCGCTAGTTCACACTCAAAAAAAGATATCGTCGACACAGCGGTTAGTGCTGGCTCCTTCAAAACACTCGTAGCTGCCGTAACTGCTGCTGATTTAGCAGAGACCTTAAAAGGCGAGGGGCCATTTACGGTATTCGCGCCCACCGATGACGCCTTTGCGAAACTCCCGGCAGGAACGGTAGAAGATCTTTTGAAGCCGGAAAACAAAGATAAGTTGACTTCGATATTGACCTATCACGTCGTGTCTGGCAAGGTCATGGCCAAGGATGTAATGACATTAAAGGAGGCCAAGACGGTGCAGGGTGGCATGGTAAATATCAGCATGGAGGCTGACACGGTTATGATCGATAATGCTAAAGTGGTCAAGGCTGACATTGAATGTAGCAATGGTGTCATCCATGTGATCGACACGGTTATTATGCCCAAATAAAGTATTCGTTAGTTCATATTCGAAAGATTTATTTCACAAAAAACGTGTAAATAAATTACAGAAAGGTCACCCGCTTTCTCATCGCAAACAGTGTTAAAGTTAAACGGCACTGCCGAAAGAGTTGGCGAGTGACCTTTTATCGTCTCCCCCTCGGCCGTTATAAAAAATCGTTGATCGAATCTGATCAAACCACAGTTTGTCTTGTCTTAACGTTCAGTGTTGCCTCTCATTTTCTGCCCATAGACCACTTTTAATCTCTCCAGGGTTGAATTCCCCGTAGCTTGCTGCGGTAGCAGTGAGTCAAATTCTAAAAACATGATACGCCTCGGCTTGCCGTGGAGAGATTTTATTTGACAATGTCTAAAAATTGTTTATCATACAGTATAACATAACTTAGACACAAGTGCTTTTAAGGTTTCAGACTTAAATATGATGATATTTTCGAGTATATCCACTGACGAAAAGAGTAGCATAACTTTCATTATAGCTGTTCTTTAAAGCGTCAAACACAAAAAACGGCGCGCAATTCAAACGAATTCATGAAAGGATAGACCAATGCAAAGCACCAATCGAAAAAAGCTCATAATGGTTCTTGGCGGCGTATGGCTCATGATAATGATGTTGAACAGCCTTTCGTCAACTGCCACGATGAATTCGCTGCCCTACAGCGAGTTTCTAAAATTGGCCAAAGAGGGGAAAATTTCTCAAGTTTCCGTGACCGACAATGTCATTCAGGGAGTCATTCTGGATGAAAGTACAAACGATGGAAGAGGGAAACCATTTCGTACGGTTCGCGTGGACCCAAACCTATCCGAAATACTCGAGCAAAACGGAATTGAGCACAGTGGCAAAATAGAAAGCAATTTTGTTGGTAACATTTTATCATGGGTTTTTCCCGTCTTGCTTTTTGTGGGCATCTGGTACTTCATTATGCGTCGATTCCAACAACAACAAGGCGGATTTATGACCCTCGGAAAAAATAAAGCCAAGGTGTATATGGAGGATGATGTTCAAGTAAAGTTTGAAGACGCTGCCGGTGTTGACGAAGCCAAACAGGAGCTGGTCGAAGTTATCGACTTTCTGAAGGAACCCGATAGATTCACCAGCATCGGCGGACAGATCCCACGCGGGACGCTCCTGGTAGGGCCTCCAGGCACCGGGAAGACTTTGTTGGCAAAAGCAGTTGCCGGCGAAAGCAAAGTCCCTTTTTTCAGCCTTAGCGGATCTGAATTTGTAGAAATGTTTGTCGGCCTTGGTGCAGCGCGAGTTAGAGATCTGTTTAAGCAGGCCAAAGAAAAAGCACCGTGTATCATCTTTATTGATGAACTCGACGCATTGGGAAAAGCGCGAGGGTTCGGTGCGGTCGGCGGGCACGACGAACGGGAGCAAACTTTGAACCAGCTTTTAGTCGAGCTGGATGGATTTGATCCCAACATGGGCGTGATTTTGATCGCTGCTACCAACCGTCCCGAGATCTTGGACCCTGCTTTGCTCAGACCGGGTCGTTTTGATCGCCAGATTCTGGTCGACCGTCCTGATAAGCCAGGAAGAAAGGACATACTAGATGTACATTTAAAAAAGATTACCGTTGCAAAGAACCTCGATGTTGACACTCTGGCCGGTATGACTCCGGGAATGGTGGGCGCGGATCTTGCAAATCTGGTGAATGAGGCAGCCCTGTTGTCTGTCAGAAGAAAGAAGACTGAGGTCGGGATGGCAGAGTTTGAGGAGGCTGTGGAACGGGTCGTTGCCGGTCTTGAGAAAAAGAATCGGCTGATCAACCCGGTCGAAAAAGAGATTGTCGCCTATCACGAACTGGGTCATGCCATCGTTGCCATGACACTGCCTGAAACCGACCCGGTTCAAAAAATATCGATTATTCCTCGGGGTATCGCGGCTTTGGGGTATACCATGCAGGTTCCCACTGAGGATCGATTCCTGATGCGACGCAAGGAGCTGCTAAATCGCATCGCAACCCTGCTGGGTGGACGGGCTGCAGAGGAAATAATTTTTGACGACATTTCTACGGGCGCTCAGAATGATCTTTCGAGAGCCACCGATATCGCCCGCAGCATGGTCAAGGAATATGGTATGAGCAGCAATCTGGGACAAGTGTACTTTGCACACAAAAAACAGGCTCAGTTTCTGAATCCGACTCAGGAAAGCAGTGGTGATTACAGTGCAATGACGGCTCACTTGATCGACAAAGAAATTCGTCAAATTATCGATGAACAATACGAAAGAGCCCTGGAAATACTTAGGTCGAAGAGGGCTATCTTGAATCAAGCTGCTGAATCGCTGATTGAGAGTGAAACCATTCAGGGCGAAGAGCTTTCTGCGCTGGAAGCGGCTGTGCTGAAGCATAGCGATATTTCTGATGACACGGAAGCGCCGGATGATCGGCACGCGTTGGCGGCGTGAAATCGCAGCGATGGTCGTTTCAATTTTCGTCATGCATACGCGGGATAGTATAAATTGTAGAAACCCATATAACCACCTTATAAATTGGAGACGATAAGATGAAAACACGACAAAGTTCCCCGGACGATAAATCAGTCGTATCGGTTGACGATTATAACATCCCCGACGACATACCAATCCTGCCGCTGGATAACCAGGTGGCGTTTCCAAAAACGAATATGTCGTTGGCATTCCCCATCAAAGCATCAGGACTTATCGAAGCGGTTACTAAAGGCGATCAGTTGGTTGGCTTCGTAGGGTCTAAACGTCAGACAGGTGATGACCTGCAGCATAGTGAGATGCATGAAATCGGTACGGTGGCTCGCATTCTATACGCCACCCGGACACCTGACAATACCATGTTGTTGGTAGCACACGGTCTGAAACGCTTCCGCATCTCGCAATGGATCCCTGGCGAGGACTTTCTGAGGGCCAGAATAGAGTTGATACCAGAGATCATCGAAGATGATATCGAATCTGCGGCCTTACACCGGAGTTTGGGCAATCTGGCAAAGGAAATATTCGCCATGACATTCGATGGCCCGGAGGAGGCGGTTGAAAAACTGTCACGCATTAGCGACCCTTTGCATCTGGCGTATGTTGTTGCTGCCTACAGTGAAATTGATTTTGAAACGCGCCAGTTGCTGCTCGAAGAAGACAGTCTCAAAGCCAAATTACGCAAACTGACAAAAATATTGACGCGTGAAAAAGAAATTCTTTCGCTGGGCAAGAAAATTAAGTCCGAGGCGCGCGACGAAATGAGCAAATCCCAAAGGGAATACTACCTAAGGCAAAAACTCAAAGCCATTAAAAAAGAGCTGGGCGAATCGGATGAGGCATCATCCGGGCCGGACAGCTACGAGCAGCGAATTGAAGAATCGGACATGTCCGATGAGGCCCGCAAGGAGGCCATGCGGGAGTTGCAGCGATTGGAAGAGATGTCATCCCAGTCTGCAGAGTACGCCATGGTCAAGACCTATCTGGACTGGTTGCTGGATCTGCCCTGGGGTCGTTCCAGTGAGGAGCAAACCGATATCGGTATGGCACGACGCGTTCTGGATGAAGATCATTACGGACTGCGTGATGTCAAAGACCGCATCGTCGAATACCTGGCGGTACGAAACCTTCTGGCCATCCGCGACGCCAACCAAAAGTCAGATTCGCAATCAAAGGACTCTGCTGCAACAGGGGTTATTTTGTGTTTCGCCGGCCCGCCGGGTGTTGGTAAAACCTCCCTGGGACAAAGCATCGCGCGGGCCATGGGCCGGGAATTTACCCGTATGAGCCTGGGCGGTGTCAGAGATGAGGCAGAAATTCGAGGTCATCGCCGGACCTACATTGGCGCCATGCCGGGAAGAATCATTCAGGCGATTAAACGCGCCGGCACGCGCAACCCGGTCTTTATGCTCGACGAGGTGGATAAAATCGGCATGGACTGGCGCGGTGATCCCAGCAGTGCTCTGCTGGAAGTTCTGGACCCGGCCCAGAATTCTGCCTTTCGTGATCATTATCTGGATGTCGATTTTGACCTGAGCGATGTGGTTTTTATTGCCACCGCCAACCAGCTGGAGACCATCCCGGCGCCGTTGAGAGACCGCATGGAGATTATTCAGTTGGACGGGTATACCGAATTGGAAAAGCTGCAGATCGCCAAGCGACACCTGATCCCACGACAGCTGAGCGGTCACGGTCTCAATGATAGTGATGTCACGTTTATGGACGAGGCGATTCGTAAGACCATCGGCGACTATACGCGCGAAGCCGGTGTTCGTCAACTGGAGCGGCTCATCGGCGCCATCTGCCGAAAAGCGATTGTGAAATTGACAACCAAGACGTGGGAACACGTGATGATCACGTCTGAGGTGGTGGCGGATTACCTGAAAAAAGAAAAGTTTGAAAGTGAGGTCTGCGAGACGATCGATGTGCCGGGCATTTCTACCGGTTTGGCGGTCACCAGCGTCGGCGGTGACATTCTGTTTGTCGAGGCAACCCGTATGGGGGGCAACGGGAAACTGAC
>JASFFJ010000580.1:0-5295 GCA_050124355.1 Desulfobacterales bacterium
GGAAAACTTTATCAACGAATTTGAAGCAGCCCTGGCGCTTAACCCACACAATGCCATAATCCTGGCCATTTATGGGATTTTTTTGCCCGGTTTGGGGGAATGGGAAAAAGGTGTCAAGCTCATTGAAAAAGCCAGGATGCTCAATCCTCAGCTCTCTTCGCAGTATTATATCATTACCAGTCTGAATTATTATCGTAAGGGTGAGTTTGAGCGCGCGTATTCAGAATCGCTTCATGTTATAACACCCGGCTTATTCTGGGAGCCGCTGGTAAGGACTGCGGTATTGGGTCAACTCGGCCGAACAGATGATGCCCAACCGTATCTGCGAAAGCTTTTAAGCCTGCAGCCCACCTTCAAAGAGCGAGGCCGGAATCTTATCCGGCGTTTATTATATTCAGAGGAAAACGTCGATATGGTGTATGAGGGACTACAGAAAGTCGACTTTCCAGATGGTACCACGAGTAAGCTCATACCAATTCGATCCGCCTGAAAAATTCACCCCAAAGCTACCTTCTTATTTACGCTTAAAACCTATTTGAACTCAATAAATCCAAGACACTAGATGTAAGTTTCCACGTTCCAGTAAGTACCACAGGGACAGCTAAGAATTCCGGTGTCATCGTATTTACCAGGAACTGGTCCATCGGAATGAATCTGTATCATGGAATACCCGCTGCTATCAAATCCTTTTGCGAATGAAATCCCACCATCATCTTCACCGGCAACACAAACGCCAAGGGATCCGACAAACATCATCGCGCCAATGCTAAAATACTGAATGGGTGGCTTAATTGCTTGCGATATTCCAGCCATTCTATTAAATAGAGTTTTCATTTCTCTCGAGAGCCTCTGGCTCTGGATTATCAGGTTTGCCAAAACCTCTAAAACTTCGAATGGTGCTGTACACAGATGCCCTATAGATATGGTTATTGAATTTCAAAACGATGAAAAAAATGCTGAATAATCCAACGACTCAAAAAACCGGCAGTTCAATCACAGAATGCATCCGCTGCGGGACTTGTTGTGAAAAGGGCGGCCCCGGTTTTCACCAAGCAGATCGGATGCTTATTGAAAAAGGGGTGATTCCCTCCAGATACCTCTATACCATCCGCGAAGGTGAACTTGCTCGCGATAACGTCAAAGGATGCCTAAAGCCGGTAGAATCGGATATCATCAAAATCAATGGCAAAGAAGATACCTGGACGTGTATATTTTTTGATGAAGTAAATAAGGGATGTACGATATACGATGACCGGCCCTTGGAATGCCGAGCACTTAAATGCTGGGATACCCGTGAGCTTGAACAAATATACGCAACCGCGCGGCTGACACGCAAGGATCTCGTCTCGGGTATTAAAGGATTGTGGGATTTGATCGAGGACCATCAGACCCGCTGTGATTATAAGAAGATCCAAAAACTGATCAAGGAGCTGAGCGGCGTCAAACCGACCCGGGCCCGACAAAAACTTCTGGAAATCATCCGCTACGACGGCGAAATTCGAAACCTGGTCATTTCCAGAGGCGGGTTGGATGCCGACATGCTCGATTTTTTATTCGGTCGGCCGTTGACCCAAACCCTGGGAAACTATGGGGTTAAGATCCACCAGAAAGGTGAAAAAATAGTTCGTTTGGGAGGGGAGTAAAATGAAGGCCATTGTCGTCAAACAGGAAAGTAAAATGCCGTTGTTGTCATGGGAAGAGGTACCGGATATTCAATGCGGCCCGGAAGAAGTGCTCGTTGATGTAAAGGCAACCGCCATCAACAGGGCTGATTTGCTGCAGGCTCTGGGTTTATACCCGCCGCCCGCCGGAGAATCCGAGATCCTGGGGCTGGAAATGGCCGGCGTGGTTGCGGCAGTCGGGGATGCGGTCCACAACCGGCAGATCGGTGACCGGGTATTGGCGCTGCTTTCCGGCGGGGGATACGCCCAGCAGGCCGTCGTTCACCACCAGATGCTGATCGATTTGCCGGGCAGCTGGTCGTTTGCCGAAGGGGCCGCCATCGCGGAAGTGTGGTTGACGGCCTTTGTCAACCTATTTACGGAAGGTGCCCTTCAACCCGGCATGGCCGTCATGATCCATGCCGGGGGCAGCGGCGTCGGTACCGCTGGTATTCAATTGGCCCGTGAAGCCGGTGCCGTTGTATACGTTACCGCCGGCAGCCAGGCGAAATTAGACAAATGTCGCGCGCTGGGAGCCGAGCTATCCGTCAATTACAAGGAACAAGACTTTTTCGAAGTCGTGATGGCCGCGACCGGGGGGAGCGGCGTCGATCTCATCCTCGATCCGGTCGGTGGCGCCTATCTGAATCGGAATCTGGATCTTTTAAAGGAAAACGGCCGATTGGTTAATATCGGCCTGTTGGGGGGAAACAGCGCTGAAATAAATCTGGCAACCGTACTGGGAAAGAGCCTGCGGATCATCGGCTCGCGGTTGCGATCGCGACCCTTGCCGGAAAAGATCGCCATCACCCGGCAGTTCAAGGAGCGCTTCTGGCCCATGTTGGAAGAAGGTAAGATTGAGCCGGTGATCGATAGGGTATTTCCGATTGAAGAGGCCCAGGCGGCTCACGCCTATGTTCGGGAGAATCGCAACACCGGCAAGGTGATATTGGAAGTGAAGGGAGAAGGATAATTTCAGGGCGGTCGCATTCGACGCATATTATTTGGACAAAGACTCTACACCAGCAATCGACCAAGATGCTGGATACTGGATCCTTGATAATGGATTACCGAGGTATTCTGTCGATTTTATAAATAGAAGGAGTGCGAACTGCCTGTGCAATATAAGCCAATCCGGTCTTCGTAGCCGTTGTTACTACGGCGGTGTAGGCTGGCTATGACGGCCGGGATTGATTTTTTTACCAGCATCCAGTAACCAACATCCAGTATCATGAGATCAATTGCCCTGCAATCTCCTTATATCAATAGAGTTATCGCCATCTCCCAATGATGGGTTCCGAGGGCTATGCCTACCCTTCGACGGTCCAGTCGATCTGAAAATCATATTGCACGATGGACGCGATGTGTTGGTCATAGAAGAAGTGCTCGATCAGCCAATCTTTGCTTTTATATTGAATGATCAAATGACAGTCGTCCAGAATTTGTCGTACCTGGCATTTTAAAAGATCTTTAATTCCGATCCCGGTAGCCTTGAGCACGGCTTCTTTCGATGTCCAGAAACGAAAAAATGTCAGCAGGGATTTTTCTGTCTTGCCTGCCAGGGCCCATTCCTGATCAACAGCGGTTTTGCGGAAAAGGCCCTCGGATATGTCGCGGATTCTTTCGATATCGATGCCGATGGGTGCGGGGGCGACGACACCGGCGACATATAATGATTTGTGCGTAAGGGACCAAAAGGTGCCGTCAAAAGGCAGGGGCATACCGTTTTCATCCTTGAGCAGTTCACCCGTTCTGACGCCGCTTTTGGCGGCGGATTTTGCCAGAGCGCGGCGGGCGTGACGACTCAGATAAAGGACGCGGTCCTTTGGCTTGAATTCCTGGACCCGCTCCGGCACCTGGAGGATGACGGGGTGGAGGGTTTGATTGGGGTTTGGTTCAAGTACCATACAAATTCTGGGCAAAAAATGAATGACGATTGACGAATGACGAATTAAGGAATTCTATCTATTTTATTTTTTTAAAGAGCAGAGCGGAGCGACATCCACCCTTCGTCCTTCGTCCTTCGTCCCTCGTCACTCGTCCTTCTCCGTCTCCTCTTCCAACTCTTTAAGAATCAGCCTGCAGTCCGCCGCCGTTGCGCCCTGGCCCCGTTCGTGAACCAGCAGGGGATTGATATCCAACTCCATGATTTCCGGATGGTTGATGGCCATATGCGACAGGCTTACCAGTGATTTTTCAATGGCCTCGACATCGGCTATGGGCCGCCCCCTGAACTCCTGAAACAGACGATAACCTTTGATTTCTCGAACCATGCGACGGGCTTCGTTTCTGCCGATGGGTGCCAGTCGAAACACCACATCCTGGAACACCTCGACAAAAATACCGCCGATGCCGACCATGAGCAGCGGACCGAAAACCGGGTACCGATTCAATCCCAATATGACTTCTCTGCCGGCCGGCGCCATCTTCTGAACCAGCACACCTTCAATTTCGGCAGCCGGGTCGAATTCAGCAGCGCGGGTGATAATCGCTTCAAATGCTTTTTCGACGTCTTCCTGATTTTCAAGATTCAGAACGACCCCACCAGCATCCGTCTTGTGCAGGATCTGGGCGGAAACGATTTTGAGCACCACCGGAAAACCCATTTCCTCCGCCAGTGCGGCCGCTTCATCGGCGTCCTTGGCCAGTCTGTTCGGTAGTACATTGAATCCGTAACATTTCAGCAATCCGATGCCCTCCAGCTCGCCGATATGGGTTTTGCCGGCGCTCAGACAGTCTTGGATAATTTGGGCCGCACCTTGCCGGTCGTGCTGCAAATCGAATTGAGCCAGCCGTTGACGGTTTAACCACCGGGCATACTGGTAAAGCGCGCCAAACGCTTTGGCGGCATTTTCCGGGAAATTAAAAACCGGAATACCTTGCTCCTGCAAATAGTCTACGCCGGACGATACATCGACAATTCCCATAAAGCAGCATAAAATGGGTTTGAAGGAGCGCCTGGCTATTCGACCAATGGCTTCGGCAGTCCCGAGGACATCGGTCATGGATTGGGGGGTTAAAATTACCAGGGCGCCGTCAACCCCTTCATCTCTGATGACAGCAGCCAGGGCATTTTCATAGCGGTCCGTGGGGGCATCACCGATGACATCCACCGGATTTTGCAGATTTGCCGTATTGGGCAGGTGACTGTCAAGGGCTTCAATGGTGTCTTCGTGAAATTTAGCCAACTTCAATCCGGAGGATACAGTCATGTCAGTGGCGACAATGCCCGGGCCGCCGGCATTGGTGACAATTGCAATCCGGTTGCCGCCCGGAACCTTGCGGCGAAGCTTACCCAGAGCACTTTCATTTTTGTAAGCAAAGGCAGTGGCAAAATCAAAAAGTTCATTAATGGAGTCGACCCGGATGATGCCGGATTGCTGGAAGATGGCGTCATAGACACCTTCCGTTCCGGCCAGTGCACCGGTATGGGAGGCAGCGGCCTGGGCACCGGCGCCTGTTCGACCGGATTTTATCACCAGCACCGGAGTCGGGCGGAAATCGCCGGTGGTTATCTCTTTGACGGCTTCAATAAATTCCGGTCCTCTGCGCAGCTCCTCCAGGTAGAGCATGATCACCTCGGTATCCTCGTCCTCGTGAAAATACCGCAGAAGATCGAGTTCATCGACATCCG
>JASFFJ010000581.1:0-5295 GCA_050124355.1 Desulfobacterales bacterium
GTCATTTCACTATATATGCTTTGTTTGTTCAGTGTCATCGGGCTGGGGTATTTTGGGGGTGAGCTTGTTTACGGCACCAAAACCCCGACTGCCGAGGTTGCGGAAGGCCCGACAGCCAACGGTGCCAAGGTTTTTCAACAGAACTGCTCCGCCTGCCACCTGACCGATAGTACGGCAACCAAAATCGGTCCGGGGTTGAAGGGTGTATTCAAGGCTGATACATTTCCGGTCAGTGGTCTTGCGGTTTCCGATGACAATTTTCGCAAGCTGCTACAAAAACCCTTGGGAAAAATGCCGCCCTTCGGGCACCTGCCGCCGGAGCAGGTGGAGGCTCTGATTGCTTATCTCAAGACGCTTTAACAAGGGTTCCCGGTTCAAGCGTTCAAGGTTCAAAGGTTACAACCGTCCAACCTAAAAAGGAAAAGACATGGATTTAGTATCAACGTTAATCACACGGAATTGGATAGCTTCATCCCTTGCTGGTTTGATGATTTTATGGACTTTGATTGTCTCCCCATCATGGGCCCAAACCTTTGTATCCGGCAAGGTAATTACCTCAGATGGGATGGTGGTCTCCAGCGGAGCGGTGGCCCTGGAGAAGGGGGAATTGCACAACAATGCTTTTTTGACCGGGGGTGCCATCGGTCCGGACGGAACCTTTAAAATTCCACTGCCCTCCGGGGGCCCGTGGGGGCTGCATGTATACAGTGAAAAGTATATATATTTTCCTTTGCAGATTCAAGTCATTGAAAGGGCTGATAATGATATTCCCGTTATTTTGCCGGTTGACGGGACAACGAACGATGATCCCAAGATTTCTAATATAAAGTTTAAGAAAATTTCGGACCAGGTATTTCAGATCGCCATGCAGGTGGACGACCCTGATAATAACCTGGGGCCTCAAATGCTGGCCATCGATACCAAGCGATTTAGATCTTATCGTCTGGTGCCGAAGGAGGGCGATTTAAAAGACGTGAAAGCCGATTTTCCGATCGGTGAATACCTTTCACCTTTTATCCCCCTTGCACTGGATGGAGAGGATTTAAACGATTGGCTGTTCGTCGTTGCCGATCATAAATGCAGCAATGGTCCTGTTTATAATGGTCTGGGTCAATCGGTTTTCAAACCGGTTCTGGCACATTCGGAGAGCCTGCGCTGTGAAGTACCCGGCGTCTGGAAATCCAATTTTGATAAAGTTTACCAGTTTTCCCAATCAGCAGCAGGCGTGCTTACCGGTGAGCAGTTCGAAGGTAATGTGCTCATCGATAAAATGACCCAGAATGAACATCGGTTATCGATTGCCTTTCGCTTTGAGGGCAAAAAGGGCAGCGCTGAACTCAAACTGCTTTGTCAGGAGAATGAGATTCTTCTCAGAGGTAATTTTAAGAGCTCAGATAGTTCCGGTGACTGGGTTTTTACCAAACTAAAAAATGCCAAAGCGGCTTTATCGGGTGAAAAACTCTTCTCGGCAAACTGCGCGGCTTGTCATTTTACCGATCGCCAAGACAATAAAGTGGGACCGGGATTAAAGGGGTTATTCAATCGCAGCAAATTGCCTGACTCCAAATTACCGGTAACAGATAAGAATGTCAGTGAACGAATTGTCAATGGTGGGGATAAAATGCCACCGTTTAAGCATCTCAAAAAAGAGGAGCTTAAGGCTCTATTAGATTACTTGAAAGCACTATAAACCCCAATGTTGGTTTTTCTATGATATCGAGCATTATGCTGGATCATTCGTTAATTTTTGCTATGTTTTCTATGATAGATTGGGGATGATGATGATTGAATTGAAATCGAAATGCATCCGGAAATTAATCCTTCCGGGTGCTTTCATTTTTTTAGTATCGATCGCTGCTTCAATCCACTCCATAGCGGCAGAGATCTTCCTCTCACCGCCCGGTCTAAGACTCATTAAAGACCCATCCATTGTGATCTCCGCTGATTTTAAGTACGCGAACCGGTTGATCCTGCTGCCGGCCTATCGTAACCCCTCGGGAATGCCGGCCGCCGGATGGTCGGCTAAATTTGTTGAGACCCGCCGCTTTGCCAGCGACCGCAGTGCCTGGATTTTTTTTCGAGATTCGGATTTATTAAAGTCTGTGTTCCGTCGAATAGAAGGGAAGCGAGACGCTTTTCGATTTTGGCCTGACGGAACCATCATGATTATTGAAATTTATAAAGGAACTGCGCTTCAGAAAGAGAATGAAAAATTGATTGACATTGCTGCGATGTCAAAATTGGAAGCGGAGAGAACCTCATATTTGAATGCATTTTACCCGGTAAGCTGGACCTATGCCAAATTTAATTCGGATGGAATCAACACCACGACGGCTGCGACGGTGCGCGACTGCCATCAATGTCATCGTATTGCATTTCATTTGACAGGAGACTTGATCTTCACCCGGTTTCCATAGAGTTTAAAAAAAAATGATCTAAAATTTGAAATGAACTAAAATGATCTAAAATTTTGGTATTCTGTCAAATTTAAAAAAGAGATTGAGCAGGACGATTCATTAATTTTAGGCAATTTAGATCAATTTAGGCATTGGTCTTGGAAAATATATGCCTCTCCCGCCATCAGACAGCGAGCGAATAAGAAGTTATCGGATCTTACCCTGGCTGTATTTCCTGGGAGCTCTGCTGGTCGTTTTTCTCAACGCTGCTTCGTCGGCCGTCCACAGTCCTTTGGGGCAAGAGATTTCAGCAGGTGAAAGCCCCGGTTTTGCTTGGCTACGGACCAACATCACCACCTGTATCGGATTTGGCCTGGTTTATGTGGTTGTGATGTGTTGGCTTCAACTGCGGCAGATGCGTCAATCATCCTTCGGTGACTACAGATTGTTGTCAATGTTGCTCTGTCCTCAACTCCTCAGTGTTGCCGCCATTGCACTGTTGCTTTTTTTCCGACAATCAAGTTTGCTGTCATTGTTTTATGCAGTCCTGCTGACGTCGTTTCTTATCCAGGGGGTCATTGCCTTCCGACGTCTTGGTTTTGCCGAGGTCGAACCTCAATCGCTGATTTCAAAACAGCCTGCGCTAAATGCGGGCCTATTTTTGATGCTGTTATTTATTCTTGGCACTGCCATTTCGCTGCTTGATCCTTCCTGGCATCGAATGGAAGACCAGATCCTGCTGGACTCGAAATTTGAGTCCCACCTGAGATATGTTTTTCCTGCCTTATTGACCGGGATTACGACTGCATGGATTGGGATCGGGATGCTGGTTATGGTCAACGGACTTGGCATGCTGGTTTCCACGCTCTGCGCATGTGTCGCTATCGGTTATGTGGTGTTATTTGGTGATCTGTTTAATCCTTGGTTTACGACCTTTTCCTATCTCAAAGGGGCAATATTAAAAATCATATCGGTAGTCGCTGCCGGCACGGTGCTGCTGCTAATAGAATGGCTTTTTTCGCAAAAGATTGTTGGGCCGTCAAATATTTACCGGCTGGGGGTCGTCCTGATAATCACAGTCGTTCTGGGATTTTTACCATTTTATGCCCTCGGAAAATATCCTGAGGTCAAAACCGTCGTGCTTCAATTCAACGAATTGTCCCAAGTCGATGCCACCTTTGCCAGAGAGTTTATCGACATGTTGGGACTCGATAAGTGGATACATATCGGACAACGGCCACCTCAAAACAACAACCCTCATCCGTGGCCCCAACCTTGGAAACTGCGCAAATCCCATCCATCACGATTGCCTGCAGATTTCAATCTGCTGATCGTTATTGTGGATGCCCTGCGAGGCGATGCCTTTCATTCCGCCGGATACCATCGTAATCTGACCCCTTTTCTGGACCGTTGGGCCAGGGAGGAAGGAATCTCTTTTCGACGGGCTTACAGCCAGGGTGGCGGATCTTTTGCCGCTTTGCCGTTTTTAGTCGGCGGCAGAAGCCGATTCGAGCTTTACGGCCCGGGCCTGGATCAGCGAAATCTATATTTTAAAATCGCGCAGGCTGAAGGAATAAAACATTACATGCGAATGAAGGACTTTGGTCCGCGCGACATCTACCCACCGGATTTTCCGGTAACCGAGCTTGCCATTCCGCGTGCGGTCAGCGATCGGCATTCAGCCTCGGCTGATGAAGTCTTTGACTCTGCCCGCAATGCTTTCAAGGCACTCCCCGCCGGTGAACGTTTTCTGTGTTTTTTGTATCTGATGGACGTTCACAATGACCTGTATAAGAAAAACGACGGGGTGGATTTTGGGGACCAACCAAAGGATTTATACGACCATAATTTATCCTATATTGACCGGGCCATCAGCCGTTTCATTGGTTGGCTCAAAAAAGAAGGAATTTATGATCGAACGGTCATTTTGTTTACATCCGATCATGGCGAACAATTTTGGGAACACGGTGCCAGTCTCCACGGGCATACCGTCTATGAAGAAGAAATTCGCATCCCCTTAACGCTTGTCGCACACGGTATTCAAAAGAGATTTGAAGATGTGCCGGTTATCGCCGCCGATATGGCGCCGACCATCGCTGATCTGGCCGGTTATTCAATCGATCCGCCATACGATGATCCCCATATGGGAATTTCTCTGGTTCCACTGATTCTTAGAAATGAGAAGCAACCGTATCTTAAAAGAGATGTGGTTGGAAGGGCGTCATTCAAACGACGCTATTTTCTCTATCGCAATTGGGAATGGAAATTGGTTTATTTTGCCGAACTGGATTTGTTGCAACTGTTTAATGTGATCCAAGATCCACAGGAAAAAAAGAATATGATTGCGGAAAAACCGGCGCTAGCCGCCGAATTGGAGCGGTTGCTGCTTGATTACCTGGGAATGGTCGAAGGAAAAACCTATCGGCCGACGCTTTCCAGACGCTAAGAGTTCTGCGATTGGTTTATATTTTTAAATTAGCCACAGGTCGACACGGACAGACACAGACATTTTTTTAGGGTCCAATTCCCCGAAGGTTGTTGTAGCGAAGCGGAAATCCCGTCCAGCGGGGCTGCAATGAAATAGACATTATTCCTATAGACCGATATCCCGTCAGCTCTGCTGCGGGGAGCATCTATTCGAAGAAATTTATTGTCTACCAAGGTTGAGCGGTTCGAGGTTAAAAGTTCAGGGTTGAAAATCTCCCAACCCACTCCTATCGACGGGATTCAGCCTTCATGTGTTCATAACGCCTTTTCACCCATTGGGTGATGCCAGGTATTCTGGATTTTGATCAATATATTATGCCATTTCAAAAAGTTGTAACCTTTGAACCGTGAACCTTGAAACGATCAGTTTAGGGTCTACACATGTTCGATGTCGGTGTGCTCCGAAATTTCT
>JASFFJ010000582.1:0-5278 GCA_050124355.1 Desulfobacterales bacterium
GCTCTTGCATTATTTAATTAACAAATGTTACTTTCACTCGTTTTGATTTGAGCATATATGGAACCCATATCAATATTTGAATAAAAGATTGAACTAAATCCTTTGTGGTATCTGGATTGAATATTGGCTCATTTGGAAGTAATGCCTTGACAGCAAGTGCATCTATAAGACTATAGAAAAAACCAAATAACAATATACCGATGAAACACCTGGGAAATAATGTTTTCTTTTTGAAGAACTGATAGCCTGTGTATATCCAAAGAACAACAAATCCACAGTTAACTGATATTTCACTTATCAGAAGCGGTGCCCAAAATTGATTGTATGCATAGGAGTCTGGATTGGTCAGCAATTCCCAATTGCCATCAAAGAATAATCCAGAATAAATTAGAAATGATTGAATAATGATAAATACTGGGTTGAAAATTATTCCACCTTTCACACTAATTAGCCAACCGCCTAATCCTTCAAGCCTTTTTCTTCAGTCATGAATATTTCTTTATTGTCAATTGATTGCTCTTTTATCATTTTAATTTCCTTTTCACTTTCACTCAATTTAATTGATAAATGTGAGTTGCAAAAAAAATTGACAAAATGCAAAGCTAATTAACAAAACCTCAAAAGGGCATAAAACTCCCTCTGAGGCTTTCACATCGGCATTTTCTGGCAACCCTTTGTCATGGCATTCTCCACGATGGTTAAGGTTTAAAAGATATTCGGTAATGAAGGTAACTGAAATCGGATGTCGCTTGGGTTGAGGAGGAGCTGAAACTGGAAATGACAACCTAAATTTGACCCCCAACGATAACCCAATTTTGACCCCCCTCAATTTAAGTTAAAGATATTACCTGTCACCAAGCTGGTCTTTTCTGAGGTAATGGTTAGATGCCCAGCAATGGGAGGAAACGGAGGGAGCCCATAGGGCGACCGCAGTTTCCTCCCATTGCTGGGACGGGTGTGATCCCTCACCGATCGGTCATTATACAGTTCCAATGCCTTGTGCCGATCATAACCAATAGCGACCCGTGAGCTATCATCGATCCAAAGCGGATATTCGTAGCCGCATGAGTGAATCAAAAAACCGCTGATCAACGACAATTAGAATTCCCGAATTTTACCACGAATGTTGATACCGCCACAGGCAGGCAAACGGAGTGGAGCGCAACGGCGTTTGCCTGCCTGTGGGCTAAATTGTTTCCTAAGTCTCCGTGTACGTCTTTTGCAAATCCAACACCTTTTTTATGTCATCATTACTATCGGATCTTGATATATCATAAACAAAAATTGGATAATCGTAATTACAACCTGCAATTACCAAGCCTCCTTCAAAATCAGTTATCATATAAACTTCTTCAATTTTTTCATGATCGTCAAACCAAGTTGTGTTTTCATCCGTAAGATCGATATTAATTGTTTCCAGTCTGCCTTTCTGCGGATTGTAAACGGTTTTTTCCATATTTCTTCTCCTACCTTTGATTTGCCGGAAAAAGGGCTTACCAGAATGCCCTACAATCAACGATCTCTGTCCGGCCCATAGGTTACCATTACTCAAAACCCACTCACTTAGAGCCCTTTGCCGGGCCATCAGGTTTTTTGCGCTTATTTTTCTTGGCCACTTGCATCCGGTACTTTTCAATGTTGAGCTCCAGAATCACACTGTGATGTGCCAGCCGATCAATAGCAGCTGAGGCATTCATCGGATCTTTAAAAATCTGCTCCCATTTGGGAAACGGCAAATTGCTGGTAATCATCAGGCTGCCGCGTTCGTAGCGATCGGTCAGGAATGTAAACAGCACCTCCATCTCCTGGCGGCTGTGCTGAACGTATCCGATATCATCGATGATAACCGCATCATAGCGCGATAACTTTTTAACAACTTTGCTCATCACAAAATCCCTTTTAGCAATTAGCAGATCCTGTACCAGCTGGCTGCAGCAGATAAACACAACCCGTCTGCCGTGGCCGATACCGCATCGGGACCGATCATTTTCTGGATCATCTTGTGTTTGAACACCTGAGAGGATGGCATGTCAAGCTCCTGCGCCCCTAGTTGAATAAATTGTATATCGTAACTTCCATCACCTCGCCTTTCTTATTTGCTTTTAAGGGTTTCCTTGAGTCGGTAACTTTCCCAACTACAGTTGATCACATGCGCTTTGTGAGTTATTCGATCCAGTAAGGCCGCGGTCATACTGGGATCGCCAAATATTTGGGTCCAGTCTCCAAATCCCATATTGGTCGTAATCATCACCGGTTTTCGTTCGTGGCGCTCAGCCAAAATCTGGAAAATCAGCTGAGCCCCTTCTTTGGAAAAGGGCACATAGCCTAATTCGTCAATAATGAGCAATCCATAACTGGCATAGCGTTTTACAGCACGACCCAGAAGTTTTTCATCCCGCGCTTCAATCAGTTCATTGGCAAGGCCGCAACCGGTGACAAAGCGTGTCCTAATGCCATGTTTGCAGGCCTCCATCCCAAGCCCGGTGGCAAGATGGGTTTTGCCGGTTCCGCTTTTGCCCATAAAAATGACATTGCGCGATTTTTTAGCGTACTCACAACTTGAAAGTTCCTTAATCAAACGGGCATCCAGACCCGTGGCCGCCTCAAAATCAAACGTCTCAAGCGGCTTTTGTAAAGGGAATTTGGCTTCCCCCAACCTGCGTTTGCGACCATTTTCCTTGCGCACCTGAACTTCGACTTCGGTTAAATTCAACAAAAATTCATCATACCCCGGCATGTCCTGTTTGGCCTGGCGAAGATGACTCTCCAGGTTACCTATCATCGTCGACAGTTTTAAGCTTTTAAGATTTTCAATCAGCAATGCCTTCATCCCTGCATTCATAGCCCACCTCCGATCTGCTCATAGATGCTTACATCCGGAGTCGGCAGGCTTTGCCAATTGTGCAACGGCGCAAACGATGCATCATGATCATCGGCTGATTTCTTTAAAATGTGCTCGACTGCCTGACTGGAGCTGACATTGGCTGAAAGGGCCTGTTCAACAGCTGATTGGATATTTGCGCCAGCGTGATCTTTGTAAAGCATCAGAACTGATATGAACTCTTTAATGCCCTTGGTGTTGCCCTGCTTTTGACAAAAACGATCTAAAAGCCTTTCAAGGCATATCGGCCAGCTTTTACGCCATTGCCGTATGGGACGCGCCGAGTCAAATGCTTGTGGCCGCTGTTGGATGAGTTCCAAATAGTGTGCGGGCTCAAGGCTCCATTTGTTGTTACTATACAGCCGCAGATGGGATGCGATTTTTTTGTTCCCATAAAATATCTCAACACGATTCACATACACAACAACATTGACCTTAAAATAGGCATAGACGGTCGGTACCGAATACCGGTTTTTATCGATAATAACCGTTGAATATTTGTCCACCTTCCCACAGCAGGTCTCAAGGTTGCTAAAGCCCACATCGGGCAAGGCTATCAGATGATGCTTTTCTGCCTCGTACAGCTCACTGACGGCCTGCTCTCTGCCGGCAACTCGGTGATTGCCATATGAAAGACAATCTTGCAAAAGCTTTTCGTTTAGTGCCTCTAATGTCTCAGCTTCCGGCACCGGCACCATGTAGTTGCGTCGAGCATAACCGACTAAACCTTCGACACCGCCTTTTTCATGTCCCTGGCCGCGGTTGCAAAAACGGGGGGTAAAATTGTAATAGCCCCGAAACTTGTCATACGACTCCTGAAGCACCCGCTTTTTGCCTAGCAAAACCTTTTGAACCGCAGTGGTTAAATTGTCATAAATCAAGACCGGAAAGACACCGCCAAAAAATGAGAATGCTTGAATATGACCGTCAAACAGCGCCTGCTGCCGTTCACAGGGATAACAGCGTACAAAGTGTTTGGCCGAATATTTTGAACGCATGCAAAACATTTTGAGCACAGTCTGTTCACCGCCTAAAATCGCATGACATCTGCCCCAGTCGACTTCGGCCTCAACACCGACTTGAGGATCGCATGGAATAAAAACCTGCGCACAATTAACACCCAATCTCAGCTTGGCCTCTCGAACATAACGTCTTACGCTTGTCTCAGCTCCTTGAAAATCATGTTCGGCTTTGAGCCGGTGATAAACCCGCACCGCCGTGTGTCGTTGCTTTTTGGGACGCTGTTTATCATCCTCTAACCATTTGTCGATGATCTTAAGATAGGGGCCCAGTACTGGATACGGCTGTTGAACCCGAGGCTTGTACCCGCTGTATTCACCCCGCAACACTTTCTTTACCGTATTTTTGGAATGTCCTGTCTCTCTTGCTATCGGTTTGATCTTTTTCCCATAAACCCGATGTGCTGTTCGAATGTAGCTGTACTGATCCACTTTGAGCATTCTCCTTTCTCCCTCCGATATCTGATTTGATAGTTTCAAACCCTCTATACCAAAGGACGGCTCAAAAGGGGTCAATTTTCGGTTGTCGTTTGCTCTATTTGGGGGTCAATTTTAGGTTAGCAAAACTAAGCGGGTGAAACTGTCAAACTAAAAACGAAGAAAGTTATTGGCAACTATGTGGGTAGATGGGGAAGATTTGATATTGTTTTCAAGGACGAAAATTACTGGATAAAAGTTCGCCGTAGGAGGTTGACTCCCATAAATTTCACTTCTGACACTGAAGCTTTCATTAAGGAAAAAGACGGTACTACCACATTCATAAGATTTGTTTTCGATGTAAATGATACGCCTTCATACTTAGTAAAAGTTAATAATGGCGTGACTTTCAATTACAATGATGGACCCCATGATCAGCAGGGACCGAACAAGAAAGAGTGGAAAGATTACATAGGTCGGTACAGGCTTTCGACATGGGGGCAGAAGGGCAAAGTATTAAAGGTTTCAAAGAAAAATGGATACCTGTATTTTGATAAACTTAGATTGAAGGAACATCAACCCGGACTGTTTGTTAGTTCAACAGGCGAAGTGCTTGATTTAAGGAAAAAAGCTCCGACATGGCGTAATATAAAATTAGGAGAAAAAATGGATGATTTTTATTATTGGGGAAGAGATGCGATCCATTCCAGATAGATTGATAAAGTGGTTTTCAAAAATCTGGACTACGGAATCCAGTTTCTAATGCTATTAATTCTGTACTGAAAGTGTTCTCTCAAAATTGCAGATTTCTCTAATACAACATCACTCCAACAAAGTAGAAACTATCAAGATCGTTGAAAGTTGAAGATATCATCTCTGCCGATAATTAGTATGCCGTTGACGCTACCCGCTATCTATCAACCATTTGACAATCCCAAAAATTGTATGATATCATAAACTT
>JASFFJ010000583.1:0-5272 GCA_050124355.1 Desulfobacterales bacterium
CACCGGTGCCTGCCGGTCATGATGTTTTTCCGTTTTATATGATTGAGAAATATTTCAACTCGTACTGGCCTGCTTTGGGGCTTGATCAGGATGCCTTTCTGAAGCTTGGAATTCATCCGGAAAATCCGGAGGCAGGGTTCAATATGACGGTATTGGCGCTCAGGCTTTCCAAATACCGTAACGGTGTCAGCAAAAAGCACGGAGAAGTATCGCGCCGGATGTGGCGAAGTCTCTGGACGGAGTCTCCCGAAGGCGAAAGTGTCATTGACCATATAACCAATGGGGTCCACATTCCCACTTGGATCGAACCCAAGATGCAGCTTCTTTTAAACCAATTTCTGGGACCGGGATGGATGAGGGACCACGACAATCCGCTCATATGGGAATTGATCGACAAAATACCGGATGAAGAACTCTGGAAAACGCATTATTGGTTAAAAATCAAATTGATTGATGCCATCCGGGAGAGATCCCGCCTGCGCTGGGCAGAAGACCGTGTCAATCCATCCTTGGTGGTGGCCGGGGGAACCCTGCTGGACCCATCAGTATTGACACTGGGTTTTGCCAGAAGATTTGCAACTTACAAAAGAGCTGAGTTGATTTTTCACGATCTGGACCGACTCAAGCGGTTGTTAAATGACCGCTGGCGACCCATACAGATTATCTTTGCCGGCAAGGCGCATCCGGCCGACGATCCTGGCAAGCGGATTCTGCAGCGAATTTTCAACGCCACCAGAGACCCGGAAATGGGAGGACGCATTGCCTTTGTGGAAGACTATGGTGAACGGTTGGCGCAATATTTAGTCCATGGCGTCGATGTGTGGCTCAATAATCCTGTACCACCCTCGGAGGCTAGCGGTACCAGCGGCATGAAAGCCGCTGTCAACGGCGTTCCGCAGCTTAGCGTTATGGATGGTTGGTGGATAGAAGGATATAATGGAAAAAACGGCTGGGCGATCGACCATAAAGAAATCGACGCAAACCGGGATCAGGCCGACGCTGCCGAAATCTATAGAATCTTGGAAGAAGAAATCATCCCGCTATACTATAAAGTAACAGAAGAAGGTGTTCCCAATCAATGGGTGAGGGTCATGAAAGAAGCCATCAAAGGTGCGGCGGCAACGTTTTCAGCCCGAAGGATGGTGAAGGAGTATGTAGCCAAATTCTACGCCACAGCTTTGCAGGAGGTATCAAAGACGTAAATCGTTTTCCGGGTTTTCAGGTTCTGATATTGCAGATGAAAAAAAGCTGCCGCTTTCTTTTAAAGTATCTCGCCTCCCTAATTGTCTAAACGCGTTCGCTATTGCGCTCAGACAAAATTTATTTACTCGCCGGAAAGTCAGGTGCATCAGTAAACGATACTTGTCCAGCGGATGGGGGAATCAGAATTATCAGTTCTGATTGCCAAGCACATAAACACTATTATTTAATAAAATCAGTTTATTAAAACTTGGCACAAGTTTTGCTAATATTTAGTTGTCAACCATCATTTATCTATAACCTTGTAAATTGAAAGGACGATGTTATGAATTGGAAATTTTGGAAAAAGAGAACTCCCGGGGGAATTTCCACCGGCACCAAGGAAACCAAATTGGCCCGGCCAAAAGAATTACCGGACCGGGTCGGAAGATATCTGGTAACCCAATTAAAGGAAGACCCGGACTGGGTGTGGAGCCTGAAATGTACACTGTACTTAAGATCTGCTGAGAAGAACGTATTTGAAATCAGAATTTTTAATCCTGCAACCGCAGAGCGCGAAGGGGTGTCAGTCGTGGATTTTAATTCTTTGGACGATTACCCCGAGTTAATTCTGTTTTCTGGTTCATTTAACAAGAATACCGGAAGTGTTCAATTAGAGAAAACCATGCTAGATGCTGCTTGAGAGCCGGATTTATTTATGCAAATGACATCTCCTGAAGCGAGCTGGGTTATTTAAGGAATTTGCCAAATCTGTAAATTGGTTATGGCTTGTCGCGCTGAACCTTGTCGTCTCTGCCGAGTGGATTCGGCTTATTCAAGCACACGCGGCCAATCCGAGCGGCGCGCGGGTTGGCCTTTTACGGTGATTTTGTCGACCGGCCGGGCAGCTGATATAGAGCCGCAACGCTATTCCACAAATTCAAGACGCCCGACGAAATTTATCATTTATAAGTAGGCAGATTTTTCATGTCTTGGTTATATTTGCCGGAGCGTGCAGCCCCGTTGCATTTTGCCCGATGGTAAAACGCTCTTTGCCCTTCCTTTATATTGGCAGCCGCACCTTTCCAGGCTTTAAGCGCATCTTCCTGTAAAGCACGGCCGTATGAAAAGCTAAGTTCCCAGGGCTGTTTGCCCATGGTATTCATGGCATTTAAATTTTCAGTTGCCTGCCTGGAGCTTTGTCCTCCGGATAAAAATACAATTCCGGGGACAGCCGCCGGAATTACCTGGCGAAAACAGTTTAAGGTGGCTTTCGCCACTTCCTCAGGACCGGCTTGTTTTGGACAGTCTGTTCCGGATAGGATCATATTGGGTTTGAGCAGAGTGCCTTCTAAATATACACAGTGCTCAAAAAGCGCCGAATATACGCTTTTCAAGGTGGCGGCTGTCACGTCTCGGCATTTTTGAATATCATGCCCGCCGTCCATGAGTACCTCGGGTTCAACAATCGGGACCAGACCGACTTCCTGGCAGAGGGCTGCATAGCGGGCCAGGGCGTGAGCATTGGCGGTCATGCAAAATTGGGTGGGGGTAATATTTCCTATTTTTATAACTGCTCGCCATTTGGCGAACTGAGCACCGAGGTCTTTGTATCCAAAATCAAAGCATAACAAAGGGTTCAATTCACCGATGACCCACCAAACACGGGTCATCAATTTAAGGTTGTGCCGATATTCTATGTCTCTCTTTGGCGCTAAGGTTTGACAATGACATCGATGCGCCGGTTTATCGCCCGGCCTTCGGCGGTTTGATTGGATGCCAGGGGTCGCATGGAACCGTAGCCCAACGCCACAATGCGATCATAGGGCAATGTCCGATTCGCTACCAAATACTGCCGTACGGCTTCGGCGCGCTGTTGGGAGAGATGCTCGTTGACTTCATCAGAGCCCGTACTGTCGGTATGTCCCTCAATAATAACATCTGGCTCGCCAAAGGTGCGAATCGCCGATTGAACGCTACTGAGTGTTTCATAGTTTTTTGGCATAATGGTGTCTTTACCGACGGGAAACTGGATCGACTTCAGGCGAATGACCAGTTGATTACCCTGTTTATACACTTCCGCTTCCTCCGGCTCGAAGTAGTTTTGAATCTGGACGAATTTTTCGTTAAACTCCTTTTCGGCCGTTAGACGTTCCTTGGCGGCCTGTTGCTCTTTGGTCTCCCCCTCCAGAGACGCAATGCGCTTTCTTAAAACAGCGATATCCGCCTCTTGTTCCTTCGTTTGCTGGATGACAAAATTGTGATTGGATTGGAGCGCCGAAACGGATTCAACCATATTTTCGACTTGGGTCTCAAAAGGCTCGTTGCGCATATCCGGCGCAGACAGCTTGGCTGTTGTCTGGTGCAGCATCTCTTCGATCCAACGCGCGGTGTCTTCAGACTCCATGGTTCGAATTTTCTGACTCTGTTTGTTCATCTGTATCAGTCGCTGGGCGTAAAACAGCGCATCGTTGGCCATCTCCTGCATCTTGGCTTTTTCGTAAGGATTTTGCGTGATAAAGACATCCGTATTTTTTAATTTTTGCTGGGCCATGGACAACGAATGGGGTGCATATTTGCGGGCACCGTCATTTACGGCCTGCGTCAGCAGGTTGCGAACTTCACCGATGGTCTGGTCTTTGATCGCCCGCAGCTCCAATGCGCGAAAGTCCTTGCTCACCCTGTCCCGCTCACGCTGGGCCAGCCGAAGGTTGTTATCTTCGATGGCCTTGGTGAGCATCAGAAAGTCATCTTCCGCCCTCGCATATTCATTTATTTTGGTTGCGCCGGCAGCACGGGCCATTTCGCGACTCTTGATCAATTCGGGCAGGGTGGTCCGCGCGACCTGCGCCATTTCCTCGGCCTTTTTTAGCTGTGTGCGTCCTTCGGCAACGTTTTCCATGATCTCCGAAATTTCATCACCCTTGTTCAACGCCTTTTTGGCGCTCGTCAGTGACGCCTCGGCCTCGGAAAACCAATCAGGGGATAATACATTGAGTTGGTTTTTACGAGCAGTAGCTATCTCGCCGTCAAATTCATTGACCAGGTCCGTGGGATTGGCCGATTTGGAGATGGACTGCACGCTTGTTTGAGTTCCGGCGCAGGCCACCAATAAAAAAACAGTGATGCCGATGGACGCCGTAGTAAACATTTTACCGTAGAAATTTTGCATTTTTTACCTCCTTTATAAATATTAGTCTCGTTCGCGAATGCTGAGCAGGGGCACCGGACAATGACGAAACATCTTTTCGGCCTGGGAGCCAAACAGTATGCCAGAAATATTCCCACGGCCTTTGGTGCCCATAACCACCATATCGGCGTTTTCTTCCCTAGCCGTTTCTACCAGCTTTATAAAGGGTACCCCCTTTTTAATCAGAAACCGGTTGGGAATTTGGCTACAGTTTGTTTCTTTTAGTAGTTGCTGCATTTTCTGGCTACGATCATCGATGAGACCACTGATGTAGTCTTTTACTGATATCTTATCCGTGTGGATCGTGACTTGCTTTACCATATCGATATCACGCTGATTGATGACATTGACAAATATCAGCTCGGCCCCCAAATCTTCGGCCAGTTGACCTGCATGAACCGCAATTTTCGAAGAATATTCAGAAAAGTCTACCGCCACCATAATTTTTTTTGTCTTGCTCATTTGTATTCTTCCTTATTCATAAATTTTTAGAAATTCAGAGTTCACGTCAAATTAACCTTGAACGGTGAACCCTGAACCTCTGAACGCTTTCCCTCATTTTAATCAATACATGTCCCCAGACATTTCCGGCATCGCCGCTTTCCTTTTCTTTTCCGGTTTTTCGGAGATCATGGCCTCGGTGGTGATCATCAGCCCGGCCACCGATGCGGCGTTTTGCAAGGCCAGCCGGACCACTTTGGTTGGATCGATTACCCCGGCCCCCACAAGATTTTCGTACTTTTCGGTCTCGGCGTTGAAGCCGTAATCGCCTTTGCCCTCCAAGACCTTGCGCAGCACCACGGATCCCTCGTAGCCGGCATTGATGGCGATATATTTTAAGGGTTCGCCAAGTGCCTTCTTCAACAGGTTGATGCCGTTTTTCTCCTCTCCGGACACTTTGAC
>JASFFJ010000584.1:0-5258 GCA_050124355.1 Desulfobacterales bacterium
GGACTGTGCGGGGGGCGACGGGTAACCGACGTTCCTACCGCGAGAAGGCCCTAAGATTCATACAAGTAATGTATTATAAACACAGGAAAGGAATAAAATGAGACCCGAAGAGATTAAGCAAGAGATAAATAAATTAAATCTTGCTGAAAAATTATTATTGGTTGAAGACATTTGGGATTCTATTGCTCAAGGTAATTCAGAGCTTCCTATGCCCGAATGGCAAAAACGAGAACTCGATAAAAGGTATAAAGAATATAAAGCTGGAAAACAAAATCTTCATGATTGGCAATCAGTTCACGAAGATCTAAGGAATAAATATAAATGAATCTTCGTTATACTGATAGGTCGAAAGATGATATTGAAATGGCCTTTGCCTGGTACGAAAGACAACGGAAAGGCCTTGGTTTTGAATTCTTGGATTGTTTGGAAGCATCCTTGCAAAATATTATCAATAGTCCAGAGATGTATCAGCTACGATATTCGTGTTTTCGAGGTTGTCCCATACGGAGGTTCCCTTTCTCAATATTTTATTCAATCGAAGTTAATGACATTGTAATACATTCTGTATTCGACAATCGACAAGACCCAAAGAAGAGGCCTTAACAAGACACTTGACCAGACGCCGAGAAAATCGAGGTTTTTCGTAAAAGCCTGGTGGTTCACGCAATCATACTGCGGCGCTGGTCAGCTCCCCGTTCGCCAGAGAAGCATCCGCATGAAGATCATTATTGCGACGATTGGTACACGAGGTGATGTTCAGCCTTACATCGCATTGGGCCGAGCACTGATGGAGGTCGGCCATGATATCACTATTTGTACCTGTGCGCACTTCGAGTCCTTCGTTCGGCTATATGGCCTCGGCTATGCCTACGTTAACAACGACTTCATTGATTTCATGCACTCACCAGAGGGCAAGATCATCCTCGGCAATGCAGGGAGCGTCTGGAAGACCTTGGCAACTCTGGCGCCCATGATTTCCAAGCTTGGCAATCTCCAGGAGCGGCAAATGGCAGACGTCTGGGCGGCGAGCAAGGGGTTAGCTCCGGACCTGATTCTGTACCACCCCAAGGCTCTCGGTGCGCCGGATTTCGCCGAGAAACTCGGGGTGCCATGCATGCTGGCCTTCTGGCTCCCAATATATGTACCGACAACCAGATTCCCGGCAATGGGGTTCCCCGAGTTTCCTTTAGGACCTGGGTATCGTTGGCTGACCTATATACTCATTAGAAGGATATTGCTGATGATGAGCAAGAGAATCAGGAAGTGGCGTACACAGAACGGACTAGATCCACGCAGCCCCGGATTCAGCATGCGCCTTCCGGATGGCCGTCCGATCCCAGCGTTACATGGCTTCAGCCGACAAGCCGACACATCATCCCCCGTCCAGCAGATTGGCCCGATACTGCAATCGTGACGGGGTTCTGGTTTCTCAACCAGGCTGATGACTGGAATCCTTCACGATCCTTGACCGAATTTCTCTCGAAGGGTGAACCGGCAGTGTACTTCGGGTTTGGCAGCATTTTCGGACGAGATCCGAAGCGGGTCACCCAGATCATACTGGCAGGAAAACCGAGTATTATCTGTCCGTTCTTTGGAGATCAACCCTTCTGGGGACGACATGTCGAGCGCCTCGGAGTTGGGCCGTCTCCCATACCACAGAAGAAGCTGACCGTTGAGTCTCTCTGTCACGCTATTGACACGGTCATGAATGATTCGACGATGCGCGCGAACGCTGCAGTACTGAGTCACAGTCTCCGCAAGGAAGACGGCACATCGAATGCGGTAGCATTCATAACTCAATGGATGAATGACAAGTAATTCTGCGGGCCGTAAAGAACCGCAGAGTCTGGTGGCCGGCAGGTTAGCTCAAAACGTTATGCTTTCCATTTGATACTTGACAATACGTACGCAATGACGTACTATAAATGGAATTATAATATTTACATTCTTGAGGGTTATCATGCCGACATTAACAGCAACGGAAGCAAGATCCAAGCTTTATCGACTCATTGATGAAACAGCCTCTTCTCATGAACCTATAGTCATAAAAGGCAAGCGTGGCAGTGCCGTCTTAATATCAGAGGATGATTGGCGCTCTATTCAGGAAACTATTTATTTGCTAAATATCCCTGGGATGCGCCAATCTATTCGGGAAGGAATTGCCACACCTATTGAGGAATGCTCTGAGGAAATCGATTGGTAATGTGGCGAGTCGTTTTCACAAAACAGGCTCTAAAGGATGCCAAAAAACTATCCGTCGCCGGATTACAACCAGAGGCCGAAAAGTTGCTGGATATCCTTCGTGAAAATCCATATCAGACACCACCTCCTTTTGAAAAGCTCATAGGCGATTTATCTGGAGCTTATTCACGTCGTATCAATATACAGCATCGTCTGGTTTATCAAATCATAGACGATGAAAAGACTGTCAAAGTTATCCGAATGTGGTCCCATTATGAATAGCTTGGCGTGATCAGTACTTTTTTGACACTCTCGTGTTTGTTTTTAATCAGGTTGACTCCCTGTTCGAATTCGGCCAACGGCAAACGATGGGAGACAAGTCGTTTGACGTTGATGTGTCTGTTTTTCAACAGTTCAATTGCCTGAATACTGTTGCGTACGGAAGTGAATGAGGTTAAGATCGTCAAGCCTTTGATAAAAAGCGTAAAGGCCTCGAACGCAACCTTGGTTTTGGGTGGCACGCCAAACAGGAGTATTGTTCCGCCCTTTCGGGCAAATTCCGGCGTGCGCATCATCACAGGAATGACGCCGGTCGCATCGATCACGACCTCAAAGGCTTCGCCGGGAAGATCGTCAAGAGAGCTGCAGATCTGATCGGCACCTGCTTCTTTAGCGAAGTCAGCCCGTGCTGGATCCGGTTCAACGACGGTGACACTTCGTGCGCCCTGGACTTTTACGGTTTGAAACAAGAGATTTCCGATGGGTCCGGCCCCCAGAATGAGGACATGATCGGCCAGTCTAATCCGGGCTTTTTGAACGCCATGTAGCACGCAAGACAACGGTTCGACAAAGGCGCCTTCTTCGAATTCAAGATCTCCGATGGGAAACACCGCGTTCTCCGGGGCGACCACGTATTCAGCCATCCCGCCCGGCATCGTCACGCCGATAGCCTGCCAATTCTCACAGAAGTTCTGTTGATTATTGAGACAATAACTGCAATTGTCACAGGCAATATTCGGTTCCACCGCGACATGGTCTCCCGTCTGAATCCGGGAGACGGCAGTGCCGACCTGTTCAACGATGCCGGCAAATTCATGACCAGGAATCACCGGATAATCGGCCACGAAACCACCCTCTAGAATATGAATATCAGTGCCGCAAATCCCACTGGCCATCACCTTAATCAGGACCTCATTGGGACCGGGTTCGGGCCGATCCAGTGTGATAAATTGCGATTCATGAACTTTGGTAATCTGCAATGCCTTCATTGTTACCATAGCTTCTATTTCCCCGGCAACTCTGACACGATTCTCTTCGGTCGCAATCCAGGAATTACTTTCTGCGTTTCCGGATCAAACAGATGTATCTTTCGCATATTAAAGTACACTTCCACTTCCTCACCAAGCCGTGATTTCGAATCGGGATCGACGCGGGCGGTGAAACTTTGCTGTCCGGATACCATTTCCAAGATGATCTCGGCGCCTAACGGTTCAATCCCTTCCACTACTGCATTGAACTTCTCCCATTGGCCCCGGGAGTCTTCCGGTAAGGAATCGGCGATATCTTCCGGCCTAATCCCGATAGTCACATCTTTGTCCTTGTAGCTGCCACAGACGTCATGATACTCTTTCGGTATCCTGACTTGAAAAGTTCCGGTATCAACGGCCAAGCCACCATCGGCCTGCACGAGTTTCGCATGAAAAAAGTTCATCGCCGGACTACCGATAAAGCCGGCCACAAATTCGTTGTCCGGAAAATTATATAGCTCTAAAGGCGACCCGACTTGCATAATGTAGCCATCTTTCATGATGACGATCCGATCGCCCATCGTCATGGCTTCCACCTGATCATGGGTCACATAAATCATGGTGGTTTCCAGTTTATGCTGCAGTTTTGTGATTTCGGCCCGCATCGTCACGCGGAGTTTGGCATCCAGGTTGCTGAGCGGCTCATCAAAGAGAAACACTTCCGGCTCCCGCACGATGGCCCGGCCGACCGCCACCCGCTGGCGTTGTCCACCAGACAGTTGTTTTGGTTTGCGGTCCAGGAGTGGAACAATCCCCAGAATATCAGCAGCTTTACGCACGCGCCGGTCAATTTCCTCTTTGGGGAACTTGCGCAGTTTCAGCGCGAAGGCCATATTCCGATACACGTCCATGTGGGGATAGAGCGCATAGTTTTGAAAGACCATTGCAATATTGCGATCTTTCGACCTCACATCATTGACCACCCGATCGCCGATCTTGATCAGCCCGTCAGTAATATCCTCTAACCCGGCGACCATCCGTAACGTGGTAGATTTGGCGCAGCCGGACGGACCGACCAACACGACAAATTCTTTGTCGCGGATTTCCAGGTTGATGGAATTGACCGCCTGAAACCCATTGGGATAGCGTTTGACGAGATCTTTTAATGTCACGCCTGCCATATCAAAATCCTCCTTACCCTTTCACCCCGCCGGCCGTTAGCCCTTTTACCAGCGATTTCTGACTAATCCATCCGAATATCACCGCCGGCAAGATCACCACCGTGGATGCGGCCGACAGCTGGGCGACAAACATTCCTTGCTGTTCTCTAAATCGAGCCATATAAACGGGCAGGGTGGCCGCCTCATTGCCGGTCAGGTTGAAGGCCAGGAAAAACTCATTCCAAATAAAGACAGCCACCAACAGGCCGGCAGAAATAATGCCGGTTCTCACCAGTGGCACCGCAATCAGCATTAGCTGCTGAAAGCGTGAACATCCATCGATATCGGCCGCTTCAAGAATTTCTACCGGAACATCAGAAAAGAACGAGTGCAGCATCCACACGACAATCGGCACGTGAAATCCCACATAGATAATCAGCAATCCAAACGGGTTGTCGATAAGATTGAATGTTTGAAACCAGGTATACAATGGAATAATCACAGCGACCGGCGGCAGCAGAATCGTTGTCAGGAACCAGAAATAGACCTTTTTATTCGTTCCCTGGCGTTTAAATTTCCCGAACGTGAGCGCAAAGGCCGCGGGAATTCCCAAGAGAAGACAAATGATGGTTCCGGCGCACACCTGAAACAGCGAATTTTTTAAATAGCC
>JASFFJ010000585.1:0-5256 GCA_050124355.1 Desulfobacterales bacterium
ACCGGCGGGTGTCGACCTCCGGGAGGGACGTGTCAGTCTGCCTGTGATCTATTTCGTACAGGGCATTAAAGACGATTCTGCACTGGATGCATTTTCCTCGTTTTTTAGATCCAATGTCTCTTCTACTGGTGAATGCGAGTATTGGATCGATCAGATCATAAATTCGAAAGCAGTCGATCAATGTATCGGGCACATAAATGTAGCGGTTGCAAGGGCATCACGCCATTTAGAGAACCTGACAGAAGAGCTGCGGTCGATCATCCGGGCCGGGCAATATAAAATGATGAAACATACAGACACGATGATGCATATGAGAGATGCCTCAGCAGTCTCACATGTTTGAGAGATTATAATTGCCCCATTACTCAGGGCGCAATCCTCAAACACCAACTGAATTGGAAATATTATGATTACAACCTTCGACGAACAGATGTATCGTTCTCCGTCAGTAAGAACTTTCCGTAGAATCGGTCAAAAGGCAGTCGTTGTCGGAGGCGGCTTCGGAGGCATTGCTTCGGCGTTGAGACTGCGCGCCCTGGGATACGACGTGCAAATCATCGATCGCCAACCGTGCTTGGGCGGCCGTGCGCGGGTATTTGAAAAAGACGGTTTTACCTACGACGCCGGTCCGACCGTTGTCACGGCACCCTTTTTATTCGAGGAACTTTTTAACCTGTTTGGCCAGGACATGCAGGACATGGTTGACTTGCAAGCGCTGGAACCCTGGTACCGAATAATGTTTTGGGACGGGAAGCGCTTTGACTATGGCGGTACGGTCGAGGATACCTTAACTGAAATCGATCGATTCGATCCGGCTGATCGCCAAGGCTATGTTCAATTGTTGGATATGTCCCGCAAGATATTTGATGTCGGCTTTACCAGGTTATCCGATCATCCATTTCTAAAGTTTTCCGATATGATAGCTCAGCTTCCCGATTTGATAAAGCTTAAAAGCTTTCGCTCGGTATTCGGTCTGGTTTCCAGCTACATTAAGAACCCTTACCTGCGACAAATTTTCAGTGTTCATCCCTTGCTGGTCGGCGGTAATCCCTTCGATACCACTTCAATTTACGCCTTAATCCATTATCTCGAACGCAAATGGGGCGTTCATTATTGTATGGGTGGTATGGGGGCCATGGTGGCGGCACTCGGTCGTTTGATGGAGCGTCAGGGAATTCAAACCCGTCTGGGTCAAACCGTAACTGGTTTGGAGGTAAAGGCTAACAGGATTAGCGGCGCTCATCTGGACGACGGATCCTATCTCAAAGGCGACCTGTTTGTCATGAATGCCGATGCCCCATTTGTTTACCATTATCTGTTGCCGAGCGAACATCAACGCTGGCAAACAAATTGGCGTCTCCGTCAGCTAGAATTTTCGATGGGTCTCTTCGTACTGTATTTTGGAACCGACCGACAATATAAAGATATTGCCCACCACACCATCTGGATGGGTCCACGGTTTAAAGATCTGCTTAAAGACATTTTTCACAAGAAGCGCCTGGCTGACGACTTCAGCCTTTACATTCACCGTCCGACCGCCACCGATGCCAGCATGGCGCCTAAAGGCTGCGACAGCTTTTATGTGTTATCCCCGGTGCCAAACCTCCAGGGTAAAATAGACTGGAGCGAAGTTGCTGATCGTTACCGTGACCGTATTTTTGAAACTCTTGAACAGCACCTTATACCCGACCTGAGACAGCATCTGGTGCACTCCTTTTATATGACGCCGGTCGATTTTCAAAACGACTATCTGTCTTTGTGGGGAAGTGGCTTTTCTATTGCCCCGCTGCTTCATCAGTCGGCCTGGTTCCGTTTCCACAACCGTGATGCGAGCATAGCGAATCTTTATTTTGTCGGTGCCGGCACGCACCCCGGGGCCGGGGTTCCCGGCGTACTAAGTTCGGCCAAAGTCCTGCAAAACGTGTTGACAGCCGACGTCATTTAATTACCAGGAAGCCAGAAACAATGACCACTGGAGATCAAGTCATCAACCGAACGATGCCAGCCGAAATTGAGCGTGCCCGGGCATCATTGGCCAATAATGGAAAGAGCTTCAACTGGGCGGCGAAATTGTTCAACCGCCACGACGCCGACCGGATCGCCCAATTGTATGCTTTCTGTCGCTACGCCGACGACATTGCGGATAATCTCGATGAAGCAACTGCGAAACTGCAGCTCGAAGGCATCATTTCAGATCTTCGTCGCGGCCATAGTCAGATACCCACCGTATCAAATCTGTTAAACTTGTTCGATGGGAAAAAAACCGCCCTGAGATCGGCCCGACACCTTGTGGCCGCCCTTTTGGCCGATACAGGGAAAATTCGTATTCAACATCATAACGATTTGATCCGTTATGCCTACGGGGTGGCAGGCACCGTCGGAATCATGGTTTGCGAAGTGGTGGGTGCCCACGACCCAGCTGCCCTTCCTTTTGCCATCGATCTCGGCATTGGCATGCAATTGACCAATATTGCACGGGATGTGGTCGAAGATGCTCGCCGGGATCGTATTTATCTCCCGGCTGAGGCCTTCCAAGAGATCGTCACCCCGGATCAAATTCTGAATGGCGATTCCCAAATTTACCGCGATTTGTTTCCGGTCATCGTTTCCGTTCTGAAGCGCGCCGACGTCTATTACCGCAGCGCTTACGCCGGTATGCGCTATCTACCACTGCGATCCAGGGTGGTCATTTTGACGGCCGCTCACATCTACGAAGCCATCGGTCCGCGAATCTTGCAAAACGAACAGGAGTATTGGAATTCACGAACCTACATCAGCGCCCAAGGTAAGCTTTACCACACGCTGCGAGCGTTTATCGGTCTGATTTCGAATCCCAAATTTTGGCATTTAGGACCGCACCCCCAGCACGATTCGGCATTGCACAATGCCTTGCGGGGGCTTCCAGGTGCCCATGACGAGGATGCATGAACCAGATGTATGATTTTGCGATTGTCGGCGCCGGCTGTTCGGGCTTGACCCTGGCAAGTTTAATGGCAGTTCAAGTGCCACATAATACTCGAATAGCATTGGTTGATTTACGTACCACCTACGGTATGGACAGAGTCTGGTGTTATTGGAACGTATTTCAGCATCCATTTTTGGACGCCGTCACACACGCCTGGCAACGCTGGAAGATTCGCCACAGAGGCAGAGAAGTTGTTTTGACCACCAACCGCTATCCCTATCACTTCATTCCGGCGGATGCATTCTACAAGATGGCATTCGAGAAGATCTCACACCATGGCGGCATCGAACTTCATCTCGGTAAAGCGGTTGAGCGCTTTGAAATGGAAAACGGTCATGTAAGGATCAAAACCGACAGCGATGATCTCATTGCCCGGCAGGTGTTTGACGGCCGACTGCTGCCCGATGATTTGACAGGTTGGCAGTGCCTGTTACAGCACTACGGGGGGCAGATCATAGCGGCCGACCGGCCGGTGTTTGATCCCGAGACAATCACCTTAATGGATTTTGATATTTCCCAAAAAGAAGGGATTGCCTTCGTGTACGTGCTACCGTTTTCTTCGACCCGGGCCCTGATTGAACCGACTTTTTTCTCATATCGGCCCTTAGCGCCCGATGATTATAAAGCATGTATACGATCCTACCTATTGGATCGTTACCAAACCAGCCACTATACGGTCGAATTTGAAGAACGGGGCATTATACCCATGCAGTCACGGGTGCCGAACGGGCACCCGTTATCCCGTGTTCATCGGATCGGTACCCAGGCCGGAATGGTCAAAGGCAGCACCGGTTATGGTTTTCTGGCAATTCAAAAATGGACACCGCTGCTTTTAAAGCAGCATCTTGGCCCGAGTCCCTCGGAACCACAATTTCCGCGCACCAACTTTTCGAGACGATTGGATGCCATATTTCTCGCCTACATCGAACAACATCCGCAGCAAGCACCAGAAATCTTCTTTAATCTGTTCAGCCGCGTCCAACCGGACGCTCTCGTGCGATTTCTTTCGGACATTGCAACGCCCGCCGACATTGGGGCTGTGATCGGGGCCATGCCGAAATGGCCTTTTTTTAGAAAGGCTGTTGAACTGCTGATGAATAGGGATAAAAAATGAACCATTTGAATTCCTATGAAAAAGTGACCGCTTGGCATTCCCTGACATTCTTCGGAATTACGATTGCAACCATCCTGATGTCCGGCACCGGCATGCTTGACTCGATCGGACGGCAGCTAGTATTGCTTGCGGTCCTGTTGCCTTTTGCCGGCATTCCACACGGCGCTCTGGATTACAAAGTCGCTCAGGATACGCTCGAACACAAAATGGGTAAGCTCTGGTCTGTCTCCTTTTTGACCGGGTATGTGATACTGATGGCGACCGTGCTGCTTGCCTGGCAAATCAATCCGTCCGGAAGTTTGGCCGTTTTTCTGTGCATCACTGCACTTCATTTCGGGACCGGCGATACATTGACGACCTTGGGTACACCGACCACCATCCGCATCGCGGATGCTATTGGACGAGGCGGAACCGTTCTGACATTTCCGGCCTTGTTCTTCCCGGAAGATGTCGCTTTGCTGTTTTCATATTTGATCGCGGAAAACGATGCCCGCTTATTCACCGGGTTTTTAGGTTTGATGGCACCGCTAACAGTATTGGCCTTGTTAAGCAGCATTGGCTGGTATATCATTCAATTTTTACGTTATCGGGACAACATCCATCTTTCTCGGATGCTCGAACTGATTGCACTCATGGCTGCATTTAGTTTTCTACCGGCATTGCTGGCCTTTACGATCTATTTTAGTTTTCTGCATTCGGTGCGTCACCTGCTCTATTTGGCCGCCTGCATTAACGCGGATGATCTCACTGGCTCCCTTCGTTTTACCTTAACCCGATCCATACCGGTGACTGTGGCTACCATCGGACTCGCAGTGATAGCTTATTTTGTGTTGGCGGAAGCAGGTTTTGACATTGTTCGCCTAACCCAGGTAATTTTCATCGGTATCGCCAGCGTGACATACCCGCACGTCGCCGTCATTGCCGTTGCACAGCGCCGAAGAATCCTCAAGTACCAGGCCGCGCTGCTATCCAATTAATGATGCGTGGTCAGATATAACCCCCAAATCGTAAACAAGTGAAATTTTAAAAATCTAAACTCATCGTAGGTGACCAATGAAAATATGCAAAAAATGCGAAAGCATTTTTACCGGTTACTCTGACGGCTCTAGACGGTAAACGCGTTGGATATATGTTCGTACTCAGCAAGCAGGAGGGCGGCACATATGATCAATGCTGG
>JASFFJ010000586.1:0-5249 GCA_050124355.1 Desulfobacterales bacterium
TGATGATGATGTGTTTCTTTTTCATGATAACCTCCTTTGGGAATAAAAATGATTAAAAAATACCGTTGAAGCATTGATCGTTCGGGCTTTGGAACGATTCATGCTGCCATTTGGCCGAACGTTCCCTGACCGCTTTATCCAAGTTAACACTTAATTATGGAGGAAATTTGAAGAAAAAGTGTCGAGATTATAGAGATTATGTCATAAGTATTGTTTGGCCGGTCGCCTATGTTGTCATCTAATACCTGAATTTTGCACGCAAAGGCCTCTGAATGAAGTTTGGTTTCAAGGTGCCTCAATTGACTGAGGTGCTGATTGTTTCTCAAAAATTCAGGTAATAAAACAGTTTTGGGTGCATCATAGACATCAATTGTGGAGAAAATGTGAAGAACTGATGTGAAGGTTATGAAGCAGGTGGTATGATATTGAAATTTGTTGGAAACTATCCTATTAAGAAGACACGCAATCTGAAAAGCGTAATTTGAAAAACCGATGAGATTCAAACTTTCTTATAAAATTTTTACAACATTTACCTTAATGGCGCTTTTGGTTGTGGCCCTCTTGGTCGGGCTTATAAGGTTTTATGTTGCCCGCAATTTTGCGGATTACGTCAATCGATCGCTGCTGGGGAGATACAGCGAGGTCGCAGATGCTCTGGTCGCCGAGTATCAGACCCATAATGGCTGGCAGGTACTCAAGGATAATCCAGAACGTTGGCCTGAGTTATTGCAAGTCACTTTGCCGCGAAAAGATATTAATCCGGTTAAATTCTCCCAACAACCGGCGGAATTTGAAAATCAAATATCCGGCCGCAATACTCAGAAAATTTCGTCTCAGAAGCCTTCCAGACGTATTCAGCGATTGGCCCGCAGGCTGGTGCTTTTTGGTGCCGATAAGCAGCACGTTGCCGGCGGTCGGGTCGGCGTTGCCTATGACGGCTATGCCCTGCAGGCTATTGTTGTCAATGGTCAAACCGTCGGCTGGTTGGGTCTTCACAAAAAAGAGCACCTGGCCAACCCCCTGGCTGTTGGATTCTTAACCCAACAATCCCACATGCTGTATATTATCGGCGGCGGTATTCTGCTTATGGCTACTATTGTGGCATTTCTTCTCTCCAAACACCTTTTGAAGCCTGTCCAAAAGCTCACGGCCGGAACCCGGGCATTGACGTCGCGTCAGTTTGATACCCGCATCGAGGTTGATTCCCAAGATGAATTGGGACAGCTGGCGGCAGATTTTAATACCATGGCACGAACTCTGGCAAATTATGAGCGCATGCGCCGACAATGGATTTCCGATATTGCCCATGAGCTCAGGACGCCCCTGTCGATTCTGCGCGGTGAGATTGAGGCGCTGAAGGACGGGGTTAGAAAAGTCAATCGGGATGCTCTTGAATCACTATCCTCGGAAGCCAGGCACCTGAGCGAAATCGTAAACGATCTTCACGAACTTTCTCTTGCCGATACTGCAGAACTCTCTATGAAAAAAGTGCCGATCAATCCTGCGACGGTTTTAAAGGAAACCCTTGGCCGTTTCGAAAAGGGTTTCGCTGAGAAGCAGATTAAAATTGATAATAACCTCGACAATCATCATCCCGTCACCATCATCGGCGATGCCGACCGCCTGCGGCAGCTTTTTTCAAACCTGGTCGAAAACACCCTGCGTTACGCGGATGCTCCCGGCCTTTTGAAGATCGGGCAGACGTGTGAAGCAAACCGATGGATGCTATTTTTCGAGGATTCCGGGCCCGGTGTCCCAGAAGGTGAGTTGGATCGCCTATTTGATCGACTGTACCGGGTGGATCGGTCACGAAGCCGTGCCCAGGGCGGCAGTGGGCTGGGCCTGAGTATCTGCAAGAGTATCGTAAACGCCCTTGGCGGAGAAATCCGGGCCACAAACGGTGATTCGGGTGGGCTTCGAATCGAGGTTGAACTGGCACTTACTGGATAATTACGAAACGTCTTGGAATTTCTATAATATTTTGAAGCATATATCTTCTAACGACACTGGGATTATGCCGCCACATGGAACGCTGGAATATTGGGAAAATGGGCAAAAATGGATATCGTTTTCAATGACCCAGTCTTGCATCATTCCATTGTTTCGTTATTCTTCGCCTTCGGCGGATGAGCGAAGAAAATTAAGTTCGGGTAAGACTCATGACCAGCAAACACATTCTTATTGTCGAGGACGAGGAGAAAATCGCCAGCTTGCTTGGCGACTATTTGAAAGCGGCCGACTTTCGGACATCGACCCAGAACAATGGTGACCGTGTTATTTCTCAGATCAAAAAAGACCCGTCGGATTTGATACTACTGGATATTATGCTGCCGGGAAAGAACGGGATTGAATTATGTCGGGAGATTCGGCAGTTTTCAAACGTTCCCATCATCATGATTACCGCACGAGTGGAAGAGATCGACCGTCTGCTGGGTCTGGAGCTCGGCGCAGACGATTATATCTGCAAACCTTTCAGTCCCCGAGAAGTGGTTGCCCGGGTTAAAGCGATTTTCAGAAGATTGCATGCCAAACCACTATCGCAAAATCTGGTTATTGGCTCGATTTGCCTGGATGATAAAGCCCATCAAGTGATGATTGATAAACAGGTATTGAGTCTGACACCCAACGAATTTGGGCTGTTAAAGGTCATGATGAGCCAGCCCAATCGTGTATTTTCCAGGAATGAACTGATCAACCGGATTCAGGGATATGACTTTGAAGGATATGACCGCACAATTGACACCCACATCAAAAATCTGCGCAAAAAAATTGCTGAGAGGCTCCCCGGCCAGGAAATCATCAGCACGGTATACGGCGTTGGATACAAATTTAGCGCTTCGTTCGATTAATTAAAGGGGGACCAAACGGTGATGATTTGAAGGTTTTTTTATGATGAAAACGGGCGGCCCTAAAAAATTTATTTTAATGTTTTTTGTGATTGGAGCGATGGCGGGACTGGGCTGGTTGATTTACGGTCAATACCAAGAGCGGGTCGGCTCGAGCAAAAGCGGCAGCGCTTCACGAGCGGTGCCGGTAGAAGTGGCTCAGATTCAGCGTGGGCCGATCGCGTTGCAGCGAACATTCAGCGGGGAGTTGGAGGCTCTGGCTGAATTTGTGGTTGCACCGAAGGTCAGCGGCCGTGTCTTGCGGGTGATCGTCAATATTGCCGATACGGTCAAAAGGGGGCAGGTTGTGGCCGAGCTCGATAATGATGAATACGTCCAGGCGGTCGCCCAGGCCCAGGCCGATTTGGAAGTGGCCAGAGCCAACCTGTCCGAGGCCAAGAGCGCCCTGGAAATTGCCAACCGCGAGTTTAAACGCACCGAATCCCTTTTAAAGCGCGGGATCGCATCTGATTCCGAATTCGATGCCGTCCGGCAGGATCGCCTGGCCAAGCAGGCTCAGCTGAAAGTCGCTGAGGCCCAGGTTACGAAGGCCGAATCATCGCTGGAAACCGCCAATATCAGACTCCGCTACACTAGGGTAACCGCCGGTTGGACCGGTGGCAATGAGAATCGGGTTGTCGCCGAGCGCTATGTCGACGAAGGCCAGACCGTAGCCGCCAACGCGCCGCTGCTTTTGATTGTCGAACTTAATCCCATCATCGGTGTGGTTTTCGTCACCGAGAGAGACTACGCGAACCTGAAACCCGGGCAGCTTGTTGCGTTAACGACGGACGCCTATCCGGGCGAAAACTACTCGGGCCGCATCGATCGCATCGCTCCCGTCTTCCGCAAGTCCACCCGGCAGGCGCGGATCGAAATGACCATCGACAACTCCCAGCATCGGCTCAAGCCCGGTATGTTCATCAGGGCCACCGTTGTGCTGGCCCGGGTGGCGGAGGCCACCATCGTCCCGGAGCAAGCGCTGACCAAGCGTGATGACCGCAACGGTGTTTTCATCGTCAGTGAGGATGGCCGGTCGGTGACCTGGCGCGAAGTAAAACCGGGCATCCGCGAGGGTGACCGGTTGCAGGTGGAAGGCGAGGGGCTGTCCGGTCGCGTCGTAATCCTGGGACAGCAACTGGTAAAGGACGGCTCGCCGATCACGATTCCTGACCTACAGGACAAACCTGCCGACAGCCCAAAAAAGGTGAATACCCCATGAACCTCCCGAGTTTTAGCGTCAAGCGCCCGATTTTCACGACCATGGTGACTCTGATCGTGGTCATTCTCGGAGCCGTTTCTCTCAGCCGGCTGCAGATCGACATGCTGCCCAACATCGAACTGCCGACGCTCAGCATCCGGACGGATTACGAGGGTGCCAGTCCCGAAGTTATGGAGCGGCTGGTAACCCAGATCATCGAAGAGATTGTGGCCACGGTTCCCGGGGTGGAGGAAATCACCTCATCATCCTCAGAGGGCCGCAGCAGGGTCCGCGTCAGCTTCGTGTGGGGTACTGAAATCGACACGGCGGCGATTGATGTTCAGGGCAAACTCGAAGACGAGATCAACGAACTGCCGGATGATATCGTCCGGCCCCGCATTCGAAAATTCGACATCGCCAGCTTTCCGGTCGTCTTATTGGGCATTTCCAGCAATCTCGATCCCGTAGAGCTGACGGAACTGATTGAAGTCCAGATTCGTTACCGCTTTGCCCGTATTCCGGGGGTTGCCCAGGTTGATGTTTGGGGGGGCTTCAACCGCGAGGTCCGGATCGAACTGGATCCCGACCGGATCAAGGCCGTCGGTTTGCCGCTGGACCGGGTGCTCGAAGCCATTCGCGACGCCAACCTCGATCTTCCGACGGGCAAGATCGAACAGGGGCGTTACGAGGTCACGCTGCGCGCACCGTCCGAGTTTGTCAATCTCGATCAGATTCGAGACACGGTCATCGACCGGCGTGACGGCACCGCCATAACCCTGGGGCAAATCGCCGAGGTCAAAGACACCTACGAGAAGCTGACGCGCATCGTGCGCGTCAACGGTGGACGCGGACTGCGCGTGGCGATTCGTAAACAGGCCAATGCCAATACAGTCGAAGTGTCCAAACGCATCCTGGCTGAAATCGAGGAGGTCAACCAGGCTTATCCTCAGATCAAGGTTGTTCCGGTCATCAACCAGGGCAACCTCATCGAGCGGTCCATCGCTAACGTTGCCCGCTCGGTCCTTTACGGGGGTGGACTGGCCATCGTGGTGTTGCTGTTCTTCCTGCGCAACATCAGAAGCACGCTGGTAATTTCCCTGTCGATTCCGATCTCAATTGTGGCAACTTTTGCCTTAATTTTCTTCGGAGGATTCACCCTCAAT
>JASFFJ010000587.1:0-5249 GCA_050124355.1 Desulfobacterales bacterium
ACCGCCACTACCAGGACTTTTTCCGAATGGATTCAGATGCCATAATAGGATTGTCAACCAAGGAAGTTCTTGGAGAGGACGGACACAAAGCCACTATAGGTAAAATCAAAGCTGTCTTAATGGGACAGGCGCAGGAATTTGAGACCCCACTCAAGAAACCTGATGGCCAGTTGGTTTATTTGAAAGCGCAATACATCCCGCATTATATTGATGATTTAGTGGAGGGTTTTTTAGTGGTCGTAGAAGATATCTCTGAACGAAAAAAGGCTGAGATAAAACTGAGGGAAAGTGAGGCCCGCTTTCGCAGCCTGGTTGAAAATTCTCTGGTCGGTATCTCGATGTTTTGGGAAGGGAGACATATTTATCAAAACCCTGAATATCGGCGCATATTCGGCCCTATACCGGAAGACGAGCCTTTTCCATACCTTGAAAATATCCACACCGAAGATGTTCAACACATAGAGCAGCTGTACGGCGGATTTGTCTGCGGAAACAACAGGATCTTTGAAGCCGAATACCGCGTTTATCCCTTTTCGACAGAACAATTTTCACGAAGCATCAATTGGGTTCAATGCCGCGCCATTCAAGTGACATATGAAGGCAGTCAGGCTATTATCGCCACGGTGATGGATACAACCCGGGTCAAAGAGCTGGAGGTTTTGGTTGGTGTCGAAGATAAAATGAGTTCTTTGGGTCGTGTTGCCACGGGTATTGCCCACGAGCTGAGAAATCCGGTTTCGGCAATTAACGTTTACCTGGCCGTGATGCAGGAAACGCTTCAAGAATTAGCAGCCCGGAATCAGAATAAGATTGAGACGCTAAACAGAGCCTGCCGCCAGATGCAGGAAGCCACCAATCGCATCGATTCCACCGTTCGCAAAGTGATGGATTTCGCAAAGCCTTCCACTCCGCAATTGGTTAATGCAGATCTCAACCAGAGTATTCAGAAAGCAATTGATCTTTGCGACGCTGCTTTAAGGAAAGCTAAGATCTCGCTTCATACGGTTCTGGATTCAAACCTGCCGAAAAGTTGGGTCGACCCCCACTTGATCGAACGCGTGCTGCTGAATTTACTCAGCAATGCCGTCCAGGCATTAAAGGAACACGATGGTGCGCGCCAGATCGAAATTGCATCCCAAAAAACCAACAGCTCAATAATTATCCGGGTTGCGGATTCAGGTCCAGGTGTATCCGAGGATATTCGGAATAAAATTTTCGATCCTTTTTACACGACAGCAGCCAATGGATCCGGTATTGGTTTGAGCATATCCCAGCGGATCGTCTCCGATCACCACGGACGGATAGAAATTGGTAAAAGCGAATGGGGCGGAGCGGAGTTTACCATTCAACTTCCCAGCGATGAGCAGGCGGATAACAATGAACAGCGCTTGCAAGACAGACAGGAGGCTTGAGTGACAGCCGATACGGTATTTTTAATTGATGATGATCCTCTGATCCGCGATTCCATTGACATGGCGCTGGCCCATAAATACCGGTTGTATACTTTTGACCGGGCTGAGCCGGCCCTTGAATCTCTCCAGCAAAACCCTCCGCATCTGATCTTGCTGGACATCAGCTTACCGGGCATCAGCGGTATTGATGCCCTCAAGCAGATTAAACGCGATCGGCCCGACACGCAGGTTATTATGATCACCGCCCTCGAGGATGTTCAAACCGTTGTTTCTGCCATGAAACTGGGGGCTTACAATTATGTGGTCAAGCCGATCAGCTTAGATGCCCTGAAAGTGGAGATGGCAAACGCACTCGAATCGATCCGATTGCGACGGGAAGTTCAGCGTTTGCAGGAAAACTACCTGACTGAAAATCTTCCGTTTTTTATCGGTGAAAGCAAGACCATTCAGCAGGTGATGTCGCTGGTGGCCAAAATCGCCCGGAGTCCGGATACCAGCGTTCTGATACTCGGTAAAACCGGAACTGGCAAGGAACTTGTGGCAGAAACCATTCATTTCAAGAGCCCCAACTTCAGGGGACCTTTCTTATCGCTCAACTGCTCGGCGCTGCCAGAAAACTTGGTTGAAAGCGAGCTTTTTGGCTATGAGAAGGGGGCCTTTTCAGGCGCAAACCCGGACGGCAAGCAAGGTTTGATCGAAGCGGCCGCTGATGGTACCCTGTTTCTGGATGAAGTAGGGGATTTAAGCCCGGGTGCCCAAGCGAAACTGCTGCGGTTTTTGGAAAGTGGGGAATTTTTCAAGCTCGGTAGCACTGAGAAGCACACGGTGAATACCCGTGTGGTGTCTGCTTCCAACAAAAACTTTGAAGAACTGATAGAAAAGGGACTTTTTCGTGAAGATTTGTATTTCCGCCTTTCCACCATTCAAGTGGAAATTCCCAGCCTTAACCGGCGCCGTGAAGACATTATATCCATCGCCAATTACTTTCTGGTACAGTTTTCAGAAAAACTGAACAGGCAATTTACCCGAATTTCACCGCGTGCCACCGCCGCCCTGAATTCGCATACCTGGAAAGGAAATATCCGGGAACTGCGCAATATGATTGAAAGGGCGGTTTTAGTGGGGGAAGAGCCTGTTATCAGGTTTCAGGACCTTGGCATCAGGGCATCAACGCCATCTGATAATTTGGGCTTGATTCCAGATCCTGAAAGACCGGATCTAAGCGGAAACGGCCCATCCATTCCCCCCGAAGGCATTGACCTGCCTTCCCTTCACCGTTCCTTGGACATTCAGTATATCCGCCTTTCATTGGAAATGACCCATGGAAATGCCACCCGGGCGGCGGAACTTCTGAATATCAGCTATCATGCCTTCCGTCGCCTGAGATCTAAGCTGGGCTTGTAGCTCTTAAAATTAATCATTTCAATACCTTTTCTTCGGACCCCACCGTATCTCATATCGGTACAAAAGCCCAAATCACGTGCTGACCGATGCCACTCTTGGATTTGCAGTATGGCCATTCCAAATAGCTACTCGATCAGAGGCATTAAACCTTACTCTTCGCCAAGATTTCAAAAAATAGCGAAACTGCAAATTTAATTTAGCAATTTTGTCATTTTAGCGATTTCGTTAGTTTGAACTTTTGATGATAATTTTCTTAACCTATCGGTATTAAGCAAAATTTTTTTATGACGATCTCTGGCACATTGTTTGCTCAATGGGTCTGGCGTTGGTGGTTACGCGTTGATTAGACTTTACTCAACATGGACGGCGCATATGTCTCAAGACAAAAGGATAAAAGTTTTACTGGTCGGCCGCGATGAACTCTTCGGTGATTCCATGAAAATGTATCTCAATTCAAAAGGATTTGAGGTTTGGGCAACAGAAACTTTTGAGGCGGGATTAGAACATTTAAGTCGGATTCCATCCGATCTGATCATCAGCGAGCACGGACGGTCATCGACTGAGGCGCTTAGATTTTTCGGGGAGTTAAACAAACTCCGGCTGGCCCCGCAAGCATATAAAATCATTATTTGCGATGCGTGTACGCCAGAAACTGAATGCGACGGTCTCAAACAACACGCAGACTTCTGTATTCCGAAACCACTGACCAGAGAAATAGTCGATCGGATGGTAGGTCATGTATTCGAGTTTTTCGGCAAGAAAAAACAGTGAAGGCATAAAAGCAGCCTGGAAAGCTATAGGAATTATGAAACCTATATTATCTGCATCGACTGATATTGTGTGTAAGGAAAAACAAAGTTGCTCGACATAGAATTCAATTTTTCCAAGTCTCTAATAGAGTTCGTAGAGTTCACCGCGTATGGTATTCTCTATTAACTCTGTGAACGCGAACGAAGTGGGCGAGAGATTCATATTTTTTCAATGTCGAGTGGTTAATGTATTCATTGGTATATGTCTAAACGTTAGTTAAAAAGGAGAATGATGATGAAACAGTAAGATCAAATCACATAAGGATACTCATGATTGTGTTGTTTTCTATTTTTGTATTGAAGATATTTTCAAGTTCTGCTCTGGCGGGGGATTCTACAATGCAAAGAAACTGTAAAAACCTCTCTGAGCTGACTTCCAAATGGTCAAAACAATTAAGTAGCGGCAAACTAACACCGGAAGCGCAGCAGAAATTAGCCGAACTGTTATCTCTGACGAGCAAGGTATTGCAAGACATGAGTGAAAAAACCGGAGAGCAAATGCATATGGAAAATAGCATGAAAATAAAGAAGATGAAATCAGAATGGGATCCCTTTGATACCTACGGAGGTAATTAGAGGCGGGGTTTGATATTCGGCGCTTTCGCCGCGGATCCCATTTTATTGCAATGCTGTCCAGGCTTGCGGAATCAGTCTGGTGTACGGAAGACAGAATTTTTTTGTTAAAATTTTTAGAGATAGGTTAGCATTATATTGTTTTTACCTATCATTAGACTTATTTTATTCTACCACTTGTACTTACAAAAAGGGGCACTAATATACTACAGGTTTGGTTCAATTTCATAGTTAAATCAAATCAGGGGGGAAGATTATTCAATGCGATTGTAATAATCAAATTAGCCTTTCCGGATATCTTAAAAAAATTCTTTAAACAATTTGCTAACCATTGATTTGCCTAACCAGATAAGAGCATTTTGAATAGCCTTATATGGTAACCATAAAATAGGCACCAGGAGCTGGTGTTCTACAGGAATTTGAGGGCAAAAAAAAATAGGAGATTAAATCATGGAAGATGTTATGGACGCTCCCATCAAAAAGCGCAAAGCACTTATCAAGGCACTGGTATTTGTGGCATTTATCATCAGTGCCATCGTTTTAATCCGTTTTACGCCCGTTAAGGATTTTCTTACAGCAGAGGCCCTGACCGCTTTTCTCGACAATGCCGGTTTTTGGGCACCGATTGTCTACATCATTATTTATGCGGTCGGGGTATGCCTGTTTTTACCGGGCACGTTGCTCACTGGCCTGGGCGCTGCCATCTTCGGCGCCTACTGGGGCTTTGTGTATGTCTGGTTCGCAGCCATGCTGGGCGCCAGCGGTGCCTTTTTGATCGGCCGGACGTTGGCGCGTGAGTTCGCTGCGTCGCTGATCGGCGACAAGCTTAAAAAGTATGATGATGCCATCGAACGTAATGGGTTTGCCACCGTACTTTACCTGCGCCTGGTGTATTTTCCCTTCACCCCCATGAATTTTGGAATGGGCATCACCAAAGTTAAATTTAAAGATTATATTTTCGGCACGGGAATGGGCATCATCGTTGGAACCTTTATTTTTACTTTTTTCATCGGTACGCTCAAGGAGGTCTGGGCCTCCGGTAATTGGGGAG
>JASFFJ010000588.1:0-5239 GCA_050124355.1 Desulfobacterales bacterium
GAGTCAGGTGCTCTGCCTAGTTGAGCTAACGGCCCTTTTAACTGATGTGTTGGCTATTGAAAAGGCTTGCTATCAGCTTTAATTTGGGTTGTCAATCATTTATTGAGAGAATGTAAATGGTATGTTCTCTGTTGTCGGTGGTAAAATGACTGAGCAAATTTTCACCGCCGCGAAATGGCCACAGACAAACACCGAAAAACACAGACATAACAAGAAGTTTTTGTTCATGGAGCATTGCAATCCATTTGGCAATGGCCTAACTGAATGTAATTGAAATTAAGTTGCGGAGCGGCGCAATATCATTATTCGATGTTCGATGTTGGACGTTCGGTGTTCGATGTTCATCTTGTTTGCTGTTTATCTCCCAGAACAATAATCTCCAATTCGACGTAATAATAACCGTTTACCGTCGCCAGGGCGGCGGTTCCCGCCGTCTTTTACGCTTCCTCATTCTCTTGTTTTTTTTCTCATCGGCGGTATTGGGATTCATTTTTTCCTCAAGATCGACGAAAAAACTGCCCGCCGGTGGCTTTGGCTCAGGCACTTGAGGTTTGGTCGTCTTTGCGACACCCGGCTTTTCTTTTGGCAAGGGCGGGCCGCTAAAACAGCCGGGCGGAATAAAATCGGCCAGGTAAAGCGCTTCTCCGGCTGCAAAAAAGACGACCCCCTTGTCCAGACAAGGTTGAACCTGAACTGTCAGCAAGATGGCGGATCGATCGATTCGTTTTCCCATCCGTTGGGCCAGACTGAGATCTGAAGATAGAATAACCTGGGAATATCCGGTGGGATTTATGCCTTTGGTGTATACATGGGGATAGGCCTTTTGGCGCACACAGTGATAGAGCAGTTTGGGAGGGTCCGGGGCATAGGCATGGGGGGGCAAATGCCGACGGGATTTTGCCCGGATGGTGTTTCCTGATATTTCAAATGATGGATCCGGCAGGGTGATCAGGATTTCATCCAGATGGGCACGGCGCACATAGGATAAGCCTTCTTCTTCGGACAAGGCTTTCAAGAGCTCCTTGATTTTGATATAGCCATCACTGTCCGTCACAAGGCCGAATTCGTTGGGACATCGAGCCAGGATGTAATCCAATAGTTTTGCAAGTCTTTTGGGTGATTTCTGAAGTGACATATCTAACCAAAATTCGGATTTTCTCATTTGAAACTTCAGAGGGATGGATTCGATTTTTATTTTTTTAGACAGGATTTACATGATTGACGGGATATTTTCGCCTTCGGCGAGGAGCCCCTTCGGCCGAAGGCCGTTTTATCCCGATGATCCTGTTGATCCTGTCCAATTTCCTTTTAAAAATTAGAATCCATTCCTTATTTTTGCCGTTTTTTAACCTTCGCTTTTTTACGTTTCCTTATTGATCAAACTGGCCGTTTTTTTGGCCAGCGGCTCCGGCTTATATGAAATTTATGCCAAATTCCGATAGATACCAATACCGAATATCCAATACCCAGTACCACCAAATTGAGCATCGCTCAAATAAGGACTTAACCTTATTGATCGCTTGACCCTGAAAATACTATCTGATACTTTGTCATCCAATTTCAAATGTCAACCTATTTCGCAACTGAAAGGAGTTGGATAATATGAAATATACAAAGTCCCAATCGCTTTTTGAACAGGCATTGAAAATAATCCCCGGAGGGGTTAACAGCCCCGTTAGGGCCTGCAAATCGGTGGGTGCCGATCCCTTGTTTATTGAACGCGGTGAGGGCTGTCTGATCTATGATGCGGACGGTAATCGATTCATTGACTATATCGGCTCCTGGGGCCCTCTGATTTTAGGTCATCGCCATCCGGCGGTGGTGGATGCCATCACGGCTGTGCTGGAACGGGGCACCAGCTTCGGTGCGCCGACCGATTTGGAGATTCAACTGGCCGAGATGGTTGTCGACGCCGTGGCGTCGGTGGATGTGATCCGCATGGTAAACTCCGGTACCGAAGCCACTATGAGTGCGATTCGTCTGGCCCGGGGGGTAACTGGCCGGGACCTGGTCATAAAATTCGACGGCTGTTACCACGGCCACGCAGACACCTTGCTGGTGGCCGCCGGCTCCGGGGTGGCCACCCTGGGAATTCCCGGCAGCCCCGGGGTGCCGGAAGCAGTGGCCCAGTCTACCCTTTCGCTGCCGTTTAACAACATTGAAGCGATTAAAAAGGTGATGGCTGACAAGGGTGATAAGGTCGCCTGCGTTATCGTGGAGCCGGTGGCCGGCAACACAGGCCTGGTGGCGCCTGAGGACGGTTTTCTAAAAACATTGCGGGAATTTACCGAAACCTATGGGGCCGTGCTTATTTTTGACGAGGTCATGACCGGTTTCCGGGTGGCCTATGGTGGTGCCCAGTCACTATATGATATTCGTCCGGATTTGACCTGCTTTGGTAAGGTTATCGGCGGCGGATTGCCGATGGCGGCCTATGGCGGTAAAAAAGAGATCATGTCTCAGATTGCACCCCAGGGGTCAATTTATCAGGCCGGAACCCTTTCCGGCAATCCCATAGCAATGGCGGCCGGTATCGCTACCCTCAAAGAGCTCCAAAAACCCGGTGTTTATGAAGCCTTGAATGAACGCTCAAAACGGTTGATCACCGGTCTCGGCCATGCGGCCCAAAAGGCAGGTGTTGCTGCCAGGGTCGGTCATGTCGGTTCCATGATGGGGATGTTTTTTACGGATCGAAATGTCGCCAATTTCGACGATGCCAAAAACTGCGATCTTGAATTGTTTTCCAACTTTTACCAGGGAATGCGGCAGCACGGAATTTACATTGCGCCGTCTCAATTTGAAGTTCTGTTCTTGTCCACAGCGCATAGTGATGAACACATCGATGCCACGATCGATGCCGCACAACAGGTTTTGGAGAAGCTAGGACCTTCGGCCATTTGAGGTTAGAAGTTAGAGGCAAGAGGGCTAAAAGCTCAAGGCTGGAAGCGTGAAAGATAGAAGGTGAGAAGATAAGAAGTTGAGGAGATAGGAAGGTGAGGAGGCAAAAGAGCCAAAAGCTCAAAGGTCTAGTTTCAAAACTGAAAACGAAAAGTCAGATAATAGGAGAGTTAAATTTAGGCGGTTTGCGTATTGAGGGATTTCGACGGAAGGTGGGAAGGTTTTCCTTTGAACCCTTAGCCTAAAGCCTTGAGCCTTTAATCTCTTACCACTAAAGCGTAAAGATATCGAAATCAGCTAGCATAATATTATATTACCCAAGAAAACCCGGGAAGGGCCTTACTTATGATGCTGGATATGGATAAAAACCGAATTCCGGAGACCGTTCGGACGATCCATCTAATTGCTGTATGCGGCACCGGTATGGGAGCGCTTGCCTGCATGTTGCAGGATCTCGGATTTGAGGTCACCGGATCCGATCAAAAAATCTATCCGCCCATGAGCCATTTCCTGGAAAAAAAAGGGGTTCGCATCATGGACGGGTTCAGGGCCGAAAACCTGTCCTATGCCCCGGATCTGGTCATCGTCGGCAATGCCGTGATCAAGGAGAATCCCGAAATCGGGGAACTCCACCGCATCGGACTAAACTTTTGTTCCATGCCCCAGGCACTGAACCGATTTGTGGCGGGGGGCAAGAAAACACTCCTGGTGAGCGGAACACACGGCAAAACGACGAGTTCCTCGATTCTAGCTTGGATTCTGCACGAGGCCGGTTTGGACCCGTCGTTTATGATCGGTGGAATTTTAAAAAATTTTGACAGTAACTACCGCCTGGGAGACGGCCCTTATTTTGTGGTGGAGGGGGATGAATATGATACCGCCTTTTTTGACAAAGGACCGAAATTTTTCCATTTTGATCCCCAATTGACGGTGTTGACCAGTGTTGAGTTTGATCACGCCGACATCTTTAACGACCTGGATCATGTCAAAAGGATATTTAAAGAATTTATCTCCGGTTTTCGCAAATCAAGCTTGCTGCTTGCCTATGATGGCGATAAAAACCTGGCTCAAATTATTGGCAACGCCAATTGCCGGGTCGAAAACTATGGCAAAAGTACAGATTCTACCTGGCGGTTGGGCGCTGTTTCCGTTAATTCACCCTGGACGACGGTTGAAATTTTAAAAAACAATGAGCACCTTGCGGCTATTAAAACAAGACTTTTCGGCGAACACAATCTGCTCAATGCGCTGGCGGTGATCGCCATTGCGGACCGACTGAAAATTCCGCTGCAAATTATTGCCGATGCCCTGGAATCCTTTGAAGGCATCAAACGGCGGCAGGAAATCCGGGGAGAAAAGCGGCAGATTACAGTAATCGATGATTTCGCGCATCACCCCACCGCCGTGCGGGAGACTATCCGGGCGGTAAAATCGGTTCAGTCCAATGGCCGTTTGATCGCTGTGTTTGAGCCCAGGACCAACACCAGCATGCGCAGCATCTTTCAAAAAGAATATCTGCAATCATTTGAAATGGCGGATCTCATCTGTATCAGACATCCCCCTTTATTAAAAAAAATTCCGACCGGGCAGCGATTTTCTTCCAGACAGCTGGTAACTGATTTGAAACGTCGCGGAAAAGATGCCCATTATTTTGCGGATACCGACGCCATCATTGTCTTTTTGACAGCAACAGCCAAACCCCAAGACCTTATCCTGATCATGTCCAACGGCGGTTTTGACAATATCCATCAAAGGTTACTGGAATCATTATAAATAATTTTGGGATTTTGCGCTGGTTGCGACTGGGTTGCGTCCGGTTGCACTCGGTTTGTGTTCGTATGCACACAGTCCAAGTCATCAACTTCGCCTTTAAATTGACTGGGAATCCAATGACCGTAGATGTCAGACGTCATTTTTATCGATGAATGGCCCTGTTGATAACTGACGTCGCCCACGTTATGGCCCCTTAACAGCCTGATCGTGGCATAGGTATGTCGAAGGTCATGAATGCGGATTCGCTGCAAGCTAACCTCACTCAGGCAGCGGTGCAGGGCATTTTCAAAGGGCACCCGGCCGATGATTCTCCCCTTTTTGTTGGCAAATACCCATTGAGAAATATCATTGCCGGTAACCATGGCTTCCATTTGGTGCTTGACCTTCAGATCCTCCAGCACCGCCGCCAGCTGTGGCGTCATATCCACAAAACGGGCCTTGCCGGTCTTGGTATCCGACAACACCTTCCTGCGGAATATAATTTAAGATATCGGTGATAAGCTAGTGGTTTTAAATATCGATTTATCCCTAATTTGCAAAATAATTGGGATATATCATATTTAAATTA
>JASFFJ010000589.1:0-5237 GCA_050124355.1 Desulfobacterales bacterium
TGGAACACCGTTATGTTTGCCCTCGCTCTTAAAAGCTTTCGCAACCGTAAATTCACAACAATTTTGACTATTGTTTCCATTTCGCTGAGCGTGACCTTGCTCCTGGGTGTTGAGCGAATCAGAAAAGAGACGAGGACAAGCTTTGCCAACACCATATCGGGAACCGATCTGATTGTCGGCGCCCGCAGCGGTCCGTTGCCGCTTCTGCTCTACTCCGTATTTCGCATTGGTAACGCCACCAACAACATTTCTTGGGAAAGTTATCAGGAGATTCGCCGCAATCCAAATATTAAATGGACCATTCCTATTTCGCTCGGAGATTCGCACAAAGGCTATCGGGTCATGGGAACGAATACGGACTACTTTGAATTTTTGCGCTTTGCCGGCGGACGTCGACTGGAAATTGCCGACGGCCGACTTTTTGAGGGGATTTTTGACGCCGTGCTTGGGGCTGAAGTTGCTCAGGCTTTAAAATATCGCATCGGCGATTCGATCATTATCGCCCACGGGGCGGGCGAAGTCAGCTTTGTCAAACACGACGACAAGCCTTTTAGGGTGGTTGGCATTTTAGAAAAAACCGGCACTCCGGTGGATCGAACGGTTCATGTCCTGCTGGAAGGCATTGAAGCGATTCACATTGATTGGAAAGATGGCGCGCTCCTTCCCGGCAAGTCGATTTCCCAGGACAAGGTGCTTAAAATGGACCTCACCCCCAGAGCCATAACGGCATTTTTCTTAGGTCTTAAATCACGGATTGCCGCCTTTAGTGTTCAACGTTTCGTGAATGAATATCCGAAGGAGCCGCTCCTGGCCATTCTACCGGGCGTGGCACTGCATGAATTATGGGATCTTATCGGTGTGGCCGAGAAGGCGCTGCTTGCCGTATCCGGCTTTGTGGTTATTGTCGGTCTGTCCGGTATGTTGATAGCCCTGATGACCAGTCTCAACGAGCGACGTCGGGAGATGGCCATTTTACGATCGGTGGGGGCGCGCCCCTTTCATGTATTTTCGCTGATTGTCGGAGAATCCGCCATGTTGACCTTCCTGGGTGTCATTGCCGGTGTTGGTTTGTTATACGGACTTTTGTTTATAAGCCAGCCATTGATCGTAACCAGATTCGGACTATTCATTGCCATTGGCGGATTATCAGCGTACGAATTGATACTGATGGGGGTCGTATGTCTGGCCGGTTGTTTAATTGGCACGATACCAGGGTATCAAATCTATCGCTACTCGCTTGCAGATGGTATGACGATTAGAATATGAAATTAAACATATGATGAAAAAATATTCTAAAATTTTAATCGTCATCTGTGCCCTATTGTATCTTCCTGCTGTTGCTGAACAGGTTCGTAAACTGTCGTGGCAAGATCTGGTTCCGGCGCATCTGTCAACCGATGATCCATTCGCGGACTTGACGCAAGAGCAGCTGGATCTTGTCGTCTGGGTGTTTAATTTCATAGATTCGCTGCCAGTGCATGGGAAGGATCCAGAAGAATTTTACCGAGAAATCGGTGAGACCATACCGCAGCTGAAAGAAGCGGGAATCGACATTAATGCGCTGATAGCCAAACGAAGGATAATCCAAACTTCAATTGTTGAAGAGCTCAATGGTCAGCGGGTTCGCATTCCAGGCTATCTTCTCCCGCTGGAAGTCTCCGCCACCAAAGTAACCGAATTTCTTCTGGTGCCCTACGTTGGGGCCTGTATTCATGTCCCGCCGCCACCCCCGAATCAGATCATTTACGTAAAAATAGGCCAAAATAAAAGTTACAAAAGCAAAAGCCTTTACGAACCCGTATGGGTAACGGGGGTCATTTCAGCGAAATCAATGATGAAGGATCTTTATTTGGTTGACGGCTCTGCCGGGGTGGACATCGGATATTCGATGCAAGCTGCCCATATTAAGGCTTATAAAAAGTAAACGCCAGGCTAGTAGCCCAACGTTTTTAAAATACCATGCTTATCTTTGACGTGCCTTGAGTTGAAATATTGTTAAGCATATCATCACCTATTAGCTCCGATTTAGATGAAAGATTGGGTTAACATGAGGACTATTTCGTTGATCATTTGCGTGGCGTTTCTCTCAGGTGCCATTTATGCTCCAGTGATAAACGCCTGCATGATTTGCGTTCCCTTCCCCAAAACCACGCTCGCTGATGTGCTTAACGAGAGAGAGTCGATCGTCTTTGCAAGGGAAAAGATAGGAAAAGCGTATTTCTTTTACGCTGTTGAAATTTTAAAAGGGGCGATTGATGGCGATGAGTTCAAAGCCTTTATATATTCGATCGACCGGCGAAAGCTCAGCAAAAACCTGAAAGATATTGCCGTGTTTGCGAAAAAGGGCTCCGGTGATGATTGGCAGTACATCGCGTATGCGGACAGAGAGTATCAGACGTTCGTCCGAGAAATTATCCTGCAAGCAGATAGTTGGCAAAAATTTAAAGGTAGCTCACGTCGAATTGATTTCTTCGCAGAGCGTCTAACCAGCAGCAACCTGCGTATTCGCGAGCAAGCCTACCTCGAAGTGGGCAGAGCGCCGTATTCATCAATCAAGCGCATCGCCGGCTCCATACCGCGCCGGCAAATTCGTGAGTTTCTGGCCAACCGGCGTCTCGTTGAATGGCATAGCCTATATATCCTGATGCTTGGGCAAAGCCGGTACCCCGACGATCGTGCTTACATACGAAACAAGCTGGAAAATTACGCTCGATATCAATTTACACACAACCTATCAGCATGGGTTGCGGCATTCGTTGAATCCCAACCGGATTCTGGCGTTGAAGAAATCGAGAAACTGTATTTCAGCACTAGAGATAGAACACAGGATGAGCTTGAAGAGGTAATGAAAGGCTTTTCCGTACTGGGATCAGAAGGCGGTATTCCTTTTAAACCCGAAATCGTCGATCGGCGTCGTCGCATCGTAAAGAGCTATGCAACCTTGCTCGACAACTATCCGATTATGGCGGGTTTGGTAGCAAAAGATTTGGCAACCTGGAAAACCCGAGCGTTGGTACCCCAGTTGTCGAGTATTAAAAATGGTGAGCCGATTCTTGATCCAAAATCTTTGTTAGCCGTGAATTACTATTTGTCAATGGCATCGAATTTCCCTGCTATCAATTAATAGGGTAAAAATATGAAAAAGCTCATAGCGGTATTGATTTTCACCGTGTGCTCCTTTTTTTATCTTCCCACCCTGGCCGAACAAGTCCGTCAATTGTCGTGGGATGATTTGATCCCGGCGCATCTTTTATCTGTAGATCTTTTAGCGAACATGACCGAGGATCAACAGGACTTGGTGATTTGGATTCTCAATACCTATGAAATCTTGCCGAAGCGCGGGCCGGAAACGGAAGAATTTTACAAAGAGGTCGATGAAGCAGTGCCGGGTCTAAAAAAAGCGGGTATTGATATTGAGAAGCTGATGGCCAAATACAAGGAGATTCGAACCTCAGTCGTAGAAGCACTAAACGGTCAACAGGTTAGCATCCCAGGCTATTTTTTACCATTGGAACTATCCGATACCAAGGTAACCGAATTTCTGCTTGTGCCATATATCGGTGCCTGTATTCATGTGCCGCCACCGCCTCCCAATCAGATCGTTCACGTGCGAACTCCCCAAAAGAAAGGCTACAGCAGCAATAATCTATTCGAACCGGTCTGGGTGACCGGCGTAATTACCGCAAAGTCAATGGTAAAGGATCTCTATTTGGTTGACGGCTCCGCAGGGGTCAACATTGGATACACAATGCAGGCAAAACGAATTGAACCCTATAAAGAGTGACCTGCTGAATGGGAGATTAGATTGTTTTACAAATACAGTGGATTAAAATAACCCTCTTTTCTATCCAAGATGATAAATAGAGGAACGCATACATTCTTATCTGATATAAAAAGCCCAGACGAATAATAAACTAGTATTTCAGGACAACCTCGGAGGTTTTGTTTTTCTCCACGTCCGCTTCAGTGAACCACATCCGTTTTTTGCCAAAGGTTTCATACAATTTGAGTTGATCGTTGTAATGCGGGCTTTTCGTCCCGTCCGGAGCAATGAAGCCACTTTGTCCGGGCGGTGCGACTTCCCAGGAAATGATGCCGTCATCGGTGAAGACAATCATATCGTTTTCGGTGCCGCGGTTTTGCTCGATGCGTATGCTTAATGATGCGTCCTGGGAGGTCTGAGGAATACCGAGAAAGTTTTTCGGGGGGAAAGGGCGATTGGGGGCCGGCAGCCGCCATTTGGACATGTCCGCTCCCTGGTCTTTTTCCAACGTTTCGATAGTGATGGATAGGGCATTGGTGACGACGGTCTCGGGCTTTTGGCCGTTGAAAAAATCGTATTTTTGTCGATCGGGTTTAAGAAGGGATTCGATAATGGCTTTGACACCGGTCTGAAGGTTGCTGCCCGACCCGGCATGTTTTTTTGGCGTAGGGTAACCCGCGGCGGCGAAAAAATTGAAGGCATCACCTAAATCGTCCGCCAGGGTCAATTTGATCATTTCCGGTAAGAATGTACGGAAAATGGCGGTGGCAGGCTGGTCATATTTGCCGTCTTCGTCTTTGTCTGTAGATGATTGATTCCATTGCAGGAGAATGGCGGCTGCGCTTTTCAGTTTTTCATCCGAAGACCCTTGTGCTGCCTTTTCAATAATGGGCATAAAATAGGACGCGTTAATGTCGGCAAAGGAACTGAATTCGATCAGGTTCCAAACCTGATCGGCAGTCCATTTTTCCTGTTTTTCAAGTAGGTTGATAAAAATATCAACCCGGTCGCCCGAGCTCCAGGAATACCAGAATTCATCCGGATTGTTGACACTGACGGCTGGTTTGTTATTCCAATTCACCAGAAAACCCTGCTTGGGATTAAAGACCCTAGGCGTATAATCGAAGGGCAGCAATCCCCGCCATTCCATATGACCGGCGCCGGACTGCGGGAGCCGATTGTCGTGCTTTTCGCTCCGACGAGGATACTTACCGGTGAACGCATAGCCGATGTTGCCGTCTTTATCGGCGTAGTACCAATTGATGTTCAGAGCCATTCGCTCGGCTTGGAGCAGCCATTCATCAAAATTTTTACCCCGTGTGGAGTGGATCCAGCCCAACAAGGACTCCAGTTCCACGCCATCCCAGGTACGCTTCTTGGTATAGGCAACATTGTTTTTTGGGTCCAGCTTGACAATCGGGCCGTGTATGGTCCGATAAGCAGTGAACTCCACAGATTGCCCATCTTTGACCTT
>JASFFJ010000590.1:0-5226 GCA_050124355.1 Desulfobacterales bacterium
ATGCCCAAGGACATATTTTAGATATATTAAGATTCAGCATAACGGAATAGGCAAACATGGACAAGTTTATCTACCTGATTTTGAGCCTGCGCTGGCAGGATATCATCGATATCGGCCTGGTCAGTTATATTCTTTTCAGGTTCTATGTCCTGTTCAGGGGAACCAATGCCTTTCGTGTGCTGATCGGTATGACCATCCTGTGGTTTTTTCAACAAGTTGCGGTTTCCATGGGGTTGATCGTCACCAGCTGGGTGGTCCAGGGAGTCGTTGCCCTGGGGGCGTTTATCATTATTGTGATTTTCCGCAATGAAATTCGTACGGTTTTGCTGGCACGCAATTTAAAATTCATCTTTTGGGGGCTTGCATCGAAAACCGTCACCGGCACCATCGAGATAATTGTGCAGGGTGTTTTTGACATGGCTCGCCGGAATTGTGGTGCCTTGATCGTGCTGCCGGGTAAAGAAGACCTGGAAGAGGTGATCCAGAAGGGAATTCCTTGGAAAGGGGAAATTTCAAAAGAGATGATTATAAGTGTATTCTGGCCCGGTAATCCGGTCCATGACGGCGCCCTGATTGTCCAGGGGGACCAAATTACTCAGGTCTCGGCGATACTCCCCCTGTCCCGTCGAGATGATCTGCCCTCCTATTATGGGACACGTCACCGGGCAGCCCTGGGACTTGCCGAAGCCACCGATGCTCTTGTTATTGCCGTTTCCGCGGAAAGAGGTGATGTGGTGGCTGCACAAGATTCTCAGTTGAAGGTGATCAAACAAAAGCGCCGGCTCGAACAAATTTTACAACAACATATGGGAACAGCCGCCAAAAAAAGCCGCGAATCAATTAAAGAAGGTCTTATGGTCACTGCTGCGGCCTTAATATCGATCATATTTGTCACAGCGGTATGGTTCAGCGTTTCCAAGGGCGTTGACACCCTGGCGACCCTTGAAATTCCGGTGGTTTATACGAATCGGAATCCCACCATGGAAATCATCCGAACAACCAGCAACACCGTCAGTCTGGAATTGGGGGGGTCGGGTGCATTGATAAAATCCATAAAGCCCGACCAGATTCAGGTTAAACTGGATTTGAGTAAATCCAAAATAGGACCCAACTCCTTTACCATTACCCGCGAAAGTATTTCCCTGCCGCCCGGAATTATTTTAAAAGGTGTAACACCCCCTGTGGTGGATGTGGAACTTGATGTCCTCATCAAAAAGGAACTGCCGGTTCAAGTTGATTGGGTCGGGAAATTACCGGAGCGCCTTATCCTTGCAGATGAAACCATAACGCCCCAAACGGTTATGATCATCGGCGGAAAACGAATGCTTGAAAAAATGGCGACGATCTACACCGAAAAGGTTGCGCTCGATGACCTTGAGGGCGAAGGTACCATCGCGGTCAATCTGGCCCTGAATCCGGCTTCCTTAAAAATTGCTCCGAACTCCAAAGAAAAGGTGACCATCACCTATGTCACTAAATTTAGGGATGAATGAAGGGGTTTTTCTTAGGGAAAATTAGGGGCTCACCTCGATTGGAATTCTGGAATCAGTCCATTTCGGTATGTAAGGGGCTAAAGGACTCATTTCAACCCCAGTTGGGTTAGAAAAACAGGCGCCGGGATAAGATCTATCTGAGGGATTGCGTTGCTGTAAAAGCTGTAGATTAATTTCCATTTCACTCTCTTATGTATTTATCAGATACATAAAATAGCATAGATACTGTATTTGCTAAATACAATTATTTTACATAAAATAAAGAGAAAAGGTGATGTTTTTTGTAAAAGTGAGAGGAATCGTTTCGTGTAGGTTGAAATCGTGGGGTGTTGGGAATTTCGAGAGATGTACCTATAAAATCAGATCCTGATCGATGAAGGTTCCTGTTTGATAGAAACCTTTTATCGATGATTACATGATGGGATTATTCGTCCAAAGCTAAGGCCTTTCAAATTTTGTCTTTTTAAAGGACAATTGGATATCTTTAATGAGTGACAAAATATCTTCTTGGTACATATCATCAGTCATTGCTAAAAATACATTTGCCTTTAACCATCCGATCGGATCTCCGATGGTTGCAACGACACTTCCTTCCCATGGCGGTGCGATGACTGTCTTTCCCGCTTCAATCAATCTGGCAACTGCGTCTGTCAGCCAAACCTCACCATCTTTACCAGTGATTTTTTTTGATAATTCTTCGAGGACATCCGGACCTAAAACAAATCGGCAGGAATTTGCCATGAGAGAGGGGGCTTCGTCTGAGTCCGGTTTTTCCAATAATAATTTTGCATGGTATGGAATTGAAGTTTCATTTTCATTATAATAATCATAACTGCCGAATTTATTTATCTCACTTCTTGGAACTTCTCTAACCGACATCACTGCAGTCGGTGCATATTTGTAATAATATTCCAGCATCTGGTCAATCACGGTTGGTTTTGTAGGATCTGTCCGTATGATTATATCATCACCCCACATTCCGATGACAGGTTCGCCAGCCGTAAAATCTTTGGCAACAACATACGGCGTGCCATTGCCGTATGGATCGGATTCCTTTTGTTGGATAATGGTTATATTTGCATTTTCAGTTAACCGAATCACACTTTCCATCAACTGGATTTTATTAGTTTTTTTTAAATATTTAAACAGCTTATTATCAATTTCTAAATATTTTTTAACGATGTCACTACCTTCTCTAACGACAATCGCGATGTCTGAAATTCCCGATTCGATCGCTTCTTCGATTACCCATTGAAGTTGGGGTTTGTGCATAACTGGCACCATTTCCTTCTGATATGCGCTTGATACAGGAAGAAATCTCGTACCCCGGCCGGAGGCAGTGATAATTGCTTTCGTCACCTTCATTGTCATTTCCGACACTTCAGTAGTTCTGAATTTTAGGAATAAAGAGAGAAGAATCGTCCAATGTAGTTTGAAATAGCGAAGTGCCAGGAAGCTCGAAAGATATTTCTATAAAACAAGATCCTGATCGATAACGGTTCCTTCTTTGATGATAGCCTGGGATTTCTGCCGATTTGTAATTCGAACCGAACCCTTAATCTTCACTCCTTTCTCAAAAACCACATCGCCTTCGATGGTCAGAGAATCGCAACCTACCAGAGAGGGAGTTCTATCACCGAATCTTTCGTCCAGACCATCTATTTTGCCATAATATTTTGGATCCAGTTTGACTTCTACCACATCGGACCTTCCCAGTTCTTTTCTTTCAGGATTCAACCGCAGGCCTTGATTCTCTGTGTACACAAAGCAATCGGAACGCGCTGCCAGAAGATCGTTGCAGGTTTTAACCGGCAAAAAACGACTTCTGGGTACCCTGACCGCTGCTGCTCCATCGAACAGGGAAATCGCTGCACCCATTGCAGATTCAAGCTGGTATACCGGTGGACTGGTGTCGTCCCTCGGATCCAGCGTTTTGGGGTTGAGGATTAAAGGTAGGTTGAGCATTTTTTGTTCATCGAATAACGCTTTCAGCTCTTTTAAATTGATCCAGATGTTATTGGTATTGAAATAGCGGTAACGGCGGATGTCCTGAAATTTATCCAGTTCGTCTTTAGGACATTGAGCAGCTTCCCGCAGTATCAGACGGCCGTTTTTATGTCGGGCCACATGGCCCCCTTTAAGATCGGTTGGTGTCTTAAGCGCAACTTCCATCATAAATGGGAACTGATGCCTGGCAAAATATCCCAAAAGCGATTCGTCCAGGCGGGCACCTAGATTATCGGAGTTAGAAATAAACGCATATACAATGCCCTCATCCAAAAATTTTTGCAGCTTACCGGATGTCAGCAGGGCGGTGTAAACGTCACCGTGTCCCGGGGGGTTCCATTCCAAGATTGGATTCTGCGGCCAGACGGCCGGCGAGAAATCTTTTTGAAGTATTTTTGGATACTTATGCTGCAAGAAACTGTCTGGTAATTTAGCTGGCTCAAGCTCAGTCAGGGCGCTTTGAGTATCCTGGTCGGTGCTGAAGCTATTCATAAAAGCCAGTTTTACTGCGTGGTCTCCCGCCTGTCCGAGAATGATGCCTAAAAATGATTTGCCATTCTTTACTTGGATTAGAGATTTCGGGCCTGTCAGGCCCATGCTGGTACCTAATCCGCCGTTAAGAACGATGCGAACTGTTTTTGGGAATGCATCCTCACCGGCGTCGACATAGTCGGATAAATTATTAAAATCTTCGACTTCATCCGGGCTCACCGGTTCGATATCACGATCGTACACCAGACCGGTTTCACCGTTGATAACCTTATGATAATAGAAGGCATAAGTATCGATCACAGGAGACGGCAAGCCTTCATTTTTCATTTTGGAGATAAATGCCGCTAGATGGTTATTCCCATTTTTGTGATTCATGATAATATCCGGAATATTCGATGCATTAGCAAAAAGAATTTTGATTAAAATTTTATTCCCTATGCGGATTCTGACTTCCGCATTCCGATTTCCCAATTCATACTACCTCTACAATCCACCCCATGGGATCCTCCGCCTGGCCGTATTGAATGTCGGTGATGGCTTTATAGTATTTTTTGGCGACAGGACCGGTTTGGTTGTCGTTTACGGTGATCACCTGATCGCCATACTTGATTTGACCGACCGGGGAAATGACGGCCGCGGTACCGGCCCCGAAAACTTCTTTAAGGCTTCCGGATGCATTTGCCCGGATCAATTCATCGATACTTATTTTTCTTTCCGATACCTTTTCATTCCAATGTTTGGCAAGTTCAATGACCGACATGCGGGTGATGCCCGGCAGGATGCTGCCGTTTAACTCGGGCGTCACGATTTCATCATCGATGACGAAAAAAATGTTCATGGATCCCACTTCTTCGATGTATTTCTGTTCGACACCATCCAGCCACAGCACCTGGGTGTAACCGGCCCCATGGGCGTCCTCACCCGCTAGAAGACTGGCCGCGTAATTGGCGGGGGTCTTGGCTTCTCCTATGCCGCCCCGCACGGCGCGCACATAATCTGAGGTAACCAGGATTTTTATCGGATTGAAACCTTCAGGATAGTAAGCACCCACCGGTGAAAAAATGATAAAGAAGCGATAGGTATGAGAAGCGCGGACCCCTAAAAAGGGGTCCATAGCAATGACGGTGGGACGGATATAAAGTGAGGTTTCCGGTGCGCTTGGGACCCAGTCTTTTTCTGTCGTAATCAGTTGTTTCATGGCATCCAACACAAAAGCTTCATCAACTTCGGGGAT
>JASFFJ010000591.1:0-5187 GCA_050124355.1 Desulfobacterales bacterium
GGTCGGTGAAAGTTATCTGAATCATCCAGAGGAAATGCTCGATCTCAAACGGCAGGTATGTCCGGGATTTGTCGAGGGCCAGGATCCGGATGTCGCGAAACTCGGCCCCGACCGGTACAAGCAATATGCCCAAAAGCACGACTTACCCCTGATTCTTGGGGTTGGTGCCGCTTTTCTGGCTGCAAGCACACCGGAAGAGGTTGTCGAGCGGGTGCAGCAATACCTGGAGGTCGGTGGGAAAAACGGTCGGTTTGCCCTTTTGTTGTGCAATCTGGGGGCCACGACACCTCCCGAGAATGTCAAGGCCGCTGTGGCGACGGTTCGTCAATATGGCGTTTATGAAGATTAAATATTAGCCACAGACTCACGCAGAAAAACACAGACATATTTATCCCTATTTGTTGTCTGCCGTTTTTATGATGTTTCTGATATGCGGTGGGCTCCAGATACATTCCCGGTGTGGGGTGTTGTTTGTTGTGATCATAATGCATTTGCACTCAGTTAAGCCTTTGCGCACTGGATCGGAATGAGTGTACGATTAATGAACTTTTTGTTTGTCTGTGTTTTTCTGTGTGAGTCCGTGGCCATTATCATATTTTTTTTTCGATTAGACTGGTGTTTTTTTAACCGTCGGTGGCGATCACATCCAACCTGCTACATAAATGGTTAAGATGCAAATTCCTTCTAAAACAGAGTGTTTCAGATTAATGTGCGACATGAAGATGATGGATCACATCGTGCTCCATTCCATGCAGGTTTGCCGGGTGGCCACCTACATTACCGCCCATCTGGTCGATCGGCATAATCACCTAAACGCCCAACTGATCCGGTCCGCCGCCCTGCTGCACGACATCACCAAGACCAGAAGCTTTGACACCGGGGAGGATCATGCCCTTACTGGTGGACAGTTTTTAAGTGACCGGGGATATCCCGAAGTGGGCAACCTTGTTCGACAGCACGTCGTTCTGGATGAATATAACGTCACGAAGATTCCTGCAGAGGCTGATATTCTCAACTATGCCGACAAACGGGTGCTTCACGATGAAATCGTTGATCTTGACAGACGATTGGACTATATCCTGGAAAGATACGCAAAGAAAACGGAAGATCGGGAACGGATTACCCTTCTTTGGGAAAAAACAAAACAATTGGAAGATAGAATATTCAGTGAACTGACCATCTCCCCGGAAGATCTCAACCGGATTCTTAATGCTGAGGATTGGTCGTTGGATCGGATTGAATATCAAACTGTTTGCAATCTGAATCCAGATCCCACCGATACATAACCCCAATTGAGTCAAATTCAATTGAGGAGGTATTCGGTACTAGTAGAAGGAAATTTTTCCTGCTTTTTATATTTCACTATACCAAGACATATAATACTGACGCCGATTTCTAATAACCACCAATACCGAGTACCCAACACCCAGTACCACTCATAGCTATAACTTTTTATTATAAAAACTATAATATTTATTCCTTTGACTCATATTTGCGGGATATGATACGGAGCCTATCATATATGTAGGTATAACTGCCTGCCCAATGGCATGTTTACCTCGCCTGCCTGGTTAAATGCTGAGCTTTTATGTCCGGCGCGAAATCTTTTTTATTTTTACTTCATCGGGGCGATGCTTATTGCACCGGGGCGGTTTTCGCGAACCCACATGCACCATGATCGCGGCACATTCCTTCTTAAAAAAATCGCCCAATTCGGTCTAACACGATAAAATTTGCTATCAAAGAAAGGAGGTGACCCCATAAACCACATCAGCTAACTCCAAATTACATTCAAAATAATAAAGGGGGATCAAATGCATATCAGAAAATTGGCTCTAACGACACTTATCTGTTTCTTAACCATTTTTTTTTCGTTAATGCTGTTCGGCAACTCTTTTGCCGAGTGTGAAAATCCCGACACCCTGACCTTCTCAATTATACCCACCGAAGAAACCATTCAAGAATTGACGATCTACAAACCAGTTATTGACTATCTGTCTAAAATGACCGGGAAAAAAGTGGAATTCTATATGCCCACCTCCTACTCAACCGTGGTGGAAGCCTTGATCGGAAAATGGGTAGATGTTGCCGTTCTCGGTCCCTATTCTTACGTGATAGCCAATTCCAAGGATCCGGATGTGACCGTATTTTCGACCTATGCCAAGAAACCGGGTTATATCCAGGAAGAGGGCCCGGGCTACAAAGCCGCCCTGATCACCAAAAAAGACAGTAAGTTTACGACAGTCGAATCGATTAAAGGCGCTGTGATCGGTTTGACCGATCCAGCCAGTACCTCCGGCAATCTGGTGCCCCGGGTGGTTTTCACCAAGGTCATCAATCAACCGCTGGAAGATTATTTTAAAAAGATTGTCTACACGGGCGGACATGATCTGTCGACCATGGCGGTATTCGAAGGCAAGGTGGACGCCGCTTTTGTGGCCACCCACCGGTTCGACAACGTCGTGGAGCGCGGCATGGTAAAGAAAGAAGATTTCAATTACCTGTGGTATTCACCGGCCGTTCCCCAGGATCCTTTTGTTTACAGGGGATCGCTGTGTCCAGAACTCAAACAGAAAATCGAAGAAACCTTTTTGACACTGCAAAATGAGCCTGCCTGTGCTGCCTTTTTGGAAAATGTCAAGTCCAACAAATTCGTAAAAATGACTTCGTCGGATTACGATGTTATCCGCGACCTCAAAAAGGCTAAGGACGCCAAAAAGAAATAATTTTAGGGTATTGAAGTACAAGGGCGGCCTCAGCCGCCCTTGTGATAACCCAAGTTAACGTCAAAGTAAATTTTACGAGTTGCTCCAGAAGGTTGTATCAAATATTAAAATTCCAAATCTCAAGCACCAAATTACAAATAAATTTCAATTTTCAATGACCAAAACATCCACCGCAGTTGTATCGCATCACTATGTAAATCCGGGTCTGCTGGCCAAGATGCCACTGGTGCAAATAATTAAATATCATTTGTTTGATAATTTGAGTTTGGATTATTGGGATTTGTTTGAAATTTGATTTTTGGTGCTTGATATTTCGCGTTTTTATGAAGCAGCTTATTTTCGAATTTTAGTCAAATACCTGACTAAATTACGGCGCCCTGTGGCTTGATCCTGGGAATGACGCCACCTGTTTGGAGTTTTATATGGCAACACTGGAAGTCAAAGATCTCAGAATTCGATATACGCGCTCAGGACCGGAAATTTTAAAAGGCGTCAGCTTTGACGTGGAAAAAGATGATTTTTTTGCGATTATCGGGCCCAGCGGCGCCGGCAAGTCAACCCTCATTCGCTGCATCAACCGATTGGTGGAACCCAGCAGCGGAGACGTGGTTTTAAATGGAAAAAACATTACCAAGATGGGAAGAAGCGATTTGCGAGCCGCCCGACGAAGCATGGGTATGATCTTTCAGGAATTTAACCTGGTGGAAAGGATGTCGGTGATGGATAATGTCCTTTCCGGCCGGCTGGGATATGTGGGGACCTTCAGGAGCTTTTTACGCTGGTACCCAAAATCAGACATTCAACGGGCCTTGGAATTGCTTGAGAAGGTCGGTCTGGGGGATTTTGTCGACAAGCGTGCCGATGAATTAAGCGGCGGTCAGCGCCAGCGGGTCGGCATTGCTCGTGCCATCATTCAACAACCCCAGCTTCTGCTGGTGGATGAACCCACCTCCAGCCTTGATCCCAAGATTGCCAGGGATGTCATGGGAATGATCAAAACCATGTCCCAGGAAACAGCTGTGCCGGTTTTGTGCAACATTCATGATGTACAGCTGGCACTGGATTTTTCAAATAAAGTGATCGGGCTGCAGGACGGCGTTAAAAAATTTGAAGGGCCGACCGGTACCGTCGACCAAAGTACGTTGGAAGAGATTTACGCCATGGAAGTGCTATAGCCTTAGTTGAGCAATGCTCAACTATGTGGACCTGGGTATTCGGTATTTGGTATTGGAGCATGATGACCCTAAAGGTAATTGGCTGGGAAGCCAGAAAGCTGGGATGCTAGGTGAACGTAGGACGTTTAAGCTTCCAAGCTTTCCAGCCTCCCAGCTTCAGACCTTCGAAACGAATAACATCCTATTAGCTTTTAACTCAATCGGAGTGAAAAGAATACGGGGCCGGACATGAGCGGAGCAGTAAACACGTCAAAATTTAATCAGATTCTTGCTGCCAGAAAGAAAAGCAAGGCCATACGCTATGCGCTGTATAGCATTGTTTTCATTCTGGTCATTTTCAGCATCGAAAGCACCATTATCAAAGATACGGACTGGGATAGAATCGGCACCATCGGCTCCGTGTTCAAGGCTGTTGCCCGTTTTCTGCCCCCCGATTTTTCGCTGTTCAGCCAGCTGTTGAAGCCCACCATTGAAACGTTCATGATTGCCTGTCTCGGCACCATGCTGGCCCTGGTTCTGGCCATACCGGTATCCTGGTTTGCCGCCCACAACATTACCCCTTACAAGCCAATAACCTATCCCATCGGTCGTGCGATTATGACCTTAACGCGCTCGGTCCACGAAATCGTCTGGGGGCTGTTGTTTGTGTCGGCCGTTGGGCTGGGCGCTTTTCCGGGTATTCTGGCGGTGTCCATGCGATCGATCGGTTTTATTTCCAAGTTGACCGCCGAGGCCATCGAAGATATCGACCCGGGTCCTGTGGAAGCCATCAAGGCCACCGGTGCCAACCAATTCCAGGTCATCCTGTATGGTGTCATACCGCAAATTCTGCCGGTTTATCTGGGCAATGCGATTTTTCAATGGGACATTAATATTCGGCGGGCGACCATTATGGGGCTGGTCGGCGCCGGCGGGTTGGGGCTGACGTTTCACCGGCAGTTGGTTATGTACAATTACGGCGGGGTAACCACCGTTATCATTGCTATTTTATTTCTTGTCGGAATCGGTGAGATCGGCTCCTATTACGGTCGTAAGGCGATAATTTAACGTCTGGGAAATTTTACAACTTTATGAAATTATGATCAATCTTTTAAGGTTTGAGTTTTGTCACAAACCTGGAATGATGGAAAAGTGGAATGATGGAATGGTGATTTTTTCTAAGGATATTATCGTATTATTATTTTTCATCAAGAGGAATTTTGCCATTCATTCAACATTCCAATCATTCGTAGGTTGGGTTGAACATACTGATTTTTATTGTTGGGTTTCGTTCCTCTACCCAACCT
>JASFFJ010000592.1:0-5170 GCA_050124355.1 Desulfobacterales bacterium
TGAAACAACTGGCGAATTATCTGTACGGTGTTGAGACCTCCGAAAACATGGTGGACATTACACGGATTTCGATTTCGAAAAAAGATAAAAAACAGGGGCTCCTTACCGCGGTGTTGCAGGTTGAAACGGTTGAGATCTGAAATGAAAATATCAAAAAAATCGATTTTTTATACCATTTACATCATCGCTATCACGGTAATTTTTCTCTATTTTCTTTTTCCCTCGGATACACTGAAAACATATCTGGCATATCGACTGAGTCAGGGAAATCCTGATGTCACTGTCACCATCGACCGCGTCAGTCCGGTTATTCCTCCGGGCATCAGCCTTTATAACGTCGCAATTGCACATCAGAACAAGCCACTGGTCGATCTAGAGAAACTAAAATTGATGCCTGGCATCTTGTCGCTGTTTAGCGATAAAACCACGGTAAATTTCAAAGGCTATCTCAATGAAGGCACCATTAACGGCCGAGCAGAATTAGACGACCACTCCGGTGCCCAGGAGGTGACATGTGACGGCCGCATTTCAGGTCTTCAGGTGGAGGGAATTCCCGCACTGCAACGCCTGCCCGCTGACAAAATTGCCGGTGTCCTCAATGGAAATTTCACCTTAGCCAACGTGGGGTCGGACCGCTCGCTGACGGGGAAACTGACGCTGTCAAAATCCAAAATCGAATTGAAAAAAGCCGTATTCAATGTGAAATCTTTGGAATTCAGAGATATCGATGCGGATCTGATTGTCAAAAACGACACCTTGACCATCAACCAAACCAAGGCCAGGGGGAATCAGCTGGATGCTGACCTTAGCGGTAAGATTGCCTTAGCCGGCCAAAGCGGTAAACAAGCCATGAACTTGTCCGTGTCGGTAACACCCCATCATCTGCTGCTGGCCAAAATTGAGAAAAACATTCCAATGGATTTTTTGCGAAACAAAAAAGCCGGAGAGGCGGCCATTTCCTTTAAAATTGACGGAACTTTGGACAACCCCAACTTCTCTCTGAATTAAAATATGATTCATCGCTATTTTACCATTGCCAATTTATTGCTCATCACCGTAGGTGTTTATCTCTGTGTGAGTGCGTTTTATACGTTTGTGACCGCCCGACTGGACCATGGCATTTCATCCGGCGTCACTGCAAACCCAGCGGTGTCATCGACCGCTGCGGGACCATCTTATTTGCCGTTGGCGGATTATGCGGCCATCGCAAAACGCAATATCTTCAATTCAAGCGACCAGGAACAAGCAGCGGCTCCGGTCGTTGAAGAAACATTGAATTTGGAAACGCTCAAAGAGACCAATCTGAAGCTAAAGCTGTGGGGCACGGTCACCGGGCAAAATGAAGGGGACTACGCCGTCATTGAAGATGCCAAGGCCAGAGAACAAAATCTATACCGCGCCGGAGATACCATCCAAAATGCCGTCGTCAAGCTGATATTAAGAGAAAAAGTCGTATTGAAGGTCGGTGACAATGATGAAATCCTGGCAATGGAGGAGAATATCGGCCAAGGCCGCCGCAGTCCAGCGGCCCGCAGGGATATCCGTTCCCCCTCATCGCCGAGTCCAGCAGAAAGGCTACCGGTTTCCAGCTATCCCCGCAAAATCAGATTGCAGGCGGATCAAGTTGAAAAAGCGATGGAAAACCTCGGTGAGCTAATGGAGCAGGCAACGCTGCGTCCCCATATCGAAGACGGTCAATCAGCCGGAATTTCCATCACCGGCATCAAACCCAACGCCATTTTCAGGAAGATGCGGCTTAGAAATGGCGATATTATTACCGGCGTCAATGGCGATGCCATTGAATCGGTCGAAGATGCCGTCAAGGTTGTTGAACAATTATCGTCGGGATCCGACATCCAGCTCCAGATAAAACGCCGGGGCCGCGAGCAGTCTCTTGATTACAATATCGAATAGTAACGGAACTTACATGAAACCATTCCCTCTGACAATGAAATACATCTTGATTTCAATTTTATCCATATTGATCGTCGCTCAGACGTCTCATTTATGCCGGGCACAGGTCGCCCAGCGATCCGATTCAACATCGAAAGCAGCAACGCAGCAGCAATTTGTTTCGATTGATTTCAATAATGTCGACATCAACGTGTTTATCAAATTTATGAGCGAGCTGAGCGGTACCAATTTTGTTGTGGATCAACGGGTAAGAGGGAAGGTCACGATTATATCCCCATCGAAGATTTCGATGACAGAGGCGTACAAAGTATTTGAATCGGTGCTGGAAGTTCACGGATATACCACGGTAAAATCCGGTGAGGTGGTTAAAATTATCCCTGCGCCGGATGCACGCTCAAAAAACATTGAAACCAAGCTTTTGGAGGAGGCATCGGCGCCCGAAGACAAAGTGGTTACCCAGCTGATTCCGTTGACCTATGCCGATCCCGTTGAAATCAAAAGATTGTTTACCCCCTTGGTTTCCAAAAGCAGTGTGATCCTGGCCTATCCGCCGACCAACATCCTGATTGTGACGGATGTGTATTCGAATATCAAACGGCTGCTTAAGATCTTAAAAGAAATTGATATAACCGGCATCGGTCAGGCGATTTCCGTAATCCCGGTGGACTATTCAGATGCCACCAAACTGGTCAGTCTGCTCAACTCTGTCTTCAAACCGACCACCAAAAGAACCGCCAGGGGTGCCCAGGAAAAAACCCTTACCATGGTGGCCGACGAAAGGACCAATACGATCGTGCTGCTGGCCAGTGAAATAGACACCCTGCGAATTAAACGGCTGGTCGCCATGATCGACAAGGAAACACCCCGCGGTAAAGGTAAGATTCATGTTTACTATTGCAAGAATGCCACCGCCGAAGAACTGGCCAAAGTGCTTCAGGAAGTCCCGTCCCAAGATACAGGCGGCGGCGCACCCCAAGGCGGCAAAAAGGCGGCACCGCTGGTCACCGGTAAGGTCAGAATCTCCGCTGACAAGGCGACCAATAGCCTGATTATCGTAGCCGACAAGGAAGATTACATGGTGCTGGAGGATGTCATCCAAAAACTCGACATCCCCCGATCCATGGTTTATATTGAAGCTTTATTCATGGAAGTCGATATGAACACAAGTCTGAATATCGGCATCGATTGGACGGCCTTTGGAAAAGCATCCCTTGGCGGCAAGGAAACGCTGGTGGGCGGCGGCTTCGCCCCCGGCATTCCGAGTTCGCCGGGAGACATTTTACAAGGTGGTCTGAGCCTGGGGATGTTGACCGATCCGGTTGAGATCGCCGGCATCACGGTTTCGAATATCACCGCAATTATCAATGCCGTTAAAACCGACGATGACTTTCGCATCCTGTCAACACCCCAGGTATTAACCACAGACAACGAGGAAGCCCGCATTGTGGTCGGAGAAAACAGGCCCTTCCAGACGCGATCGACCACCGACGATTCCGGCGGTACCTTTGAATCGTTTGAGTATCGGGATGTGGCCAAGACATTGAAGATTACCCCCCATGTCACCGAAGACCGTCTGGTACGGATGCAAATCAACCTGGAAGTCACTACCATCAATCAGGCGGCCACATTGACAACTTCATCCACTTTGCCGGTTACCAACAAGCGCACGGTGGACACCACCGTCATTGTCGAGGATGAGCAGACCGTCGTTATCGGCGGCCTGATCGATGATACCTCCACGGATAATGAAAACAAAGTTCCCGGATTGGGTGATGTTCCCCTCCTGGGCTGGTTGTTTAAAAACCAATCTGAGACCAATAATAAAACCAATCTTTTCATTTTTATCACCCCCCGGGTGATTAAGAATCCGCAAGAAGCAGCCCGGATATACAAACAGAAAACAGAGGAATTCAATTCGATTCAAGAGGGCAGCATTAAATTGAACGATAACGGCTCGGCAAAATCTGTGAATGAAGAAGAAAAAATCCCAAAGCCGAAGAAGAAACCATATTGGGAATCCGTTAGTCCTCGCTAAGGGAACCTTAAAATTAAAAATCGTTCAACCTGAATTTGGACAACATCGCGGACGCGTAATCGACCGAGAACCGAAAACAAATGAGAACCCAATTATCCCAAATACTTGTAGAAAATTATAATTTAAACGAGGATATCTTGGCCGAGGCCCAGCGCGTCAGGGAAGAAAAGGGTGGCAACATCGGCGACATCCTCGTTCAGCAGAAGGGCATTTCCGAAACCCAGTTACTTGATGCCCTGAGCAACCAGTTTGAGCTCCCCTATTGGCCGATATTGCCATTGGAAAATATTGAGTCCGAATTCATTGCAAAAGTTCCCATTCAGTTCTTAAAAAAATATTTTATGGTGCCGCTGGAATATGAAAAACCCATTACGGCCGCCAATTGCGGGTTGTCGTCGCACACGGGGACCGACGCCGACAAGCAGGTTGCCCCACCCGGATATGTCATTGCCATCAACGACCCGTTAAACTTTCACGCCCTGGATGACCTGGTGCGGCTCATCGGAATAGCCGATTTCAAACTTGTACTAGCAGGACGTGAAACAATTCTGTCAGCCATTAACTTACAATATGACCTGCGCAGGGACTCAGCCGAAGAGTTGGTCCAAAACATGGAAGAAAACGGCAGTGATATCCTCAGCGAAATTGAGGAAACGGCTGATTTGTTGGATGACACCAGCGAGGCGCCGATCATTAAGCTGGTGAATCACATCATTTCACAATCCATTAAAGCCCGTGCCAGTGATATTCATATCGAACCCTATCAACACAGTTTCACGGTGCGTTACCGGGTTGATGGAATCCTCTATGACCTGCTGACACCGCCGAAATGGATCCAGCCCGCCCTGATTTCCCGCATAAAGGTCATGGCAAAAATGAATATCGCTGAAAAACGCCTACCCCAGGATGGACGCTTTGAGGTCAAGGTCGGCGATCAGAGCATTGATTTGCGAGTTTCGACGATTCCAACGGCCTTTGGTGAGCGCGTGGTCCTCAGGTTGTTGAATAAGTCAGGATCCCTGCTGGAATTGACAGACCTCGGTCTGAGTCGGGAACGGCTGCAAATGATCCAGAAGCTGGTTACCTCCCCCAATGGTATCATCCTGGTTACCGGCCCGACCGGCAGCGGCAAAACCACAACCCTTTATGCCGTATTGCAATCGATAAACAAGCCGGACATCAATATTATTACCATTGAAGATCCCGTCGAGTATCAGATTA
>JASFFJ010000593.1:0-5169 GCA_050124355.1 Desulfobacterales bacterium
AGGTGATTTGAAATGTTGCCGTTGGACCAAAGGCCCCATTAAACCCGTAAACTAACATACTCCGCCTCGCGTTTATGCGAGGTCAAGGGCTCCCCTTATTCTATTTGATAAAACTATCATATCGGATACTTGCTGTAATTTAAAAAACTGACTAAATTTTAATTGGAACGTTTTTTGGTTGGGCAATTTCATGAGTTTAGAAAGGCTTGCAGTGTATATCTAGATGGAAAATCTTATGGATCTAGCAGATAATAAATGCGTCCCATGTCGTGGCGGCAGACCGCCAATGGAAAGAGTCAAGGCCGAGGAAATGTTGAAGCAACTCGACAGCGGCTGGGTGCTTAACAAGGACGGCCACCTTGAACGTCTCTACAGGTTCAAAGACTTCGCCCAGGCGCTGGCCTTCGTGAATAAAGTCGGTGCGGTTGCCGAGGAGGAAGGCCATCATCCGGACCTTTATCTAGCCTGGGGCAAGTGCAAGATCGAGCTCTGGACACACAAGATCAATGGGCTCACAGAGAGCGATTTCTATATGGCTGCCAAATCGGACCGGGAATTTCAGCTCTTTCAAGTTTCGGCCGCTTGAGATCCCACGCTGAGAGTATATCTAATATCCGGATGATTCCCTCGGGACGACATTAATAATGTCTGGAGCATCATATATTGAACTGGCCGGCAGCCATACCAGCAATGCAAAAAATTTATTTAAACGGTTTCCAAAAAACGCTTCACCTGGTATTCGAATTCCCTTGATTCGATATCGACCGTCCTGTGTTTATCTTCTTCCACTACGGAGACAGCCACATATCCACCGGCACCTTCAAACGAAATGCAGCAGGGGTTACGTCCTTTTTCTTCCAATCCTTCCCCACCCTTTCCAAAATATTCAGACGCACGCCCGATGACGTCCGGTGGATTTAGCCGGGTTTGTTTGGCAATTCGGATCATTGAATAACTCCTTTTCAGCCTTGATATGGCCACAAAAAGTCTCAGAAGGCACAAAAAGACCATCTGTAGATATAAACTAAGTCAGTCTGCCGGCAGCCCTGAATGCGTCAACGCTGGCTTTTTCGATTTCCACACGACTTTTATTCTTGACGGCACGAATTTCGCCGTATTCTATCAACTGGTAGACTATCTTGCGGCCGACACCCATATAGCGGGCTGTTTCACCGACCGTCATCAATGGCAGTTCAATATATTTATCCCCATTAATTGGCATAAGATTTTACTCCATAGAATAGTCATGCCACTAAGGCTCTAAAGTGCGAAATTTCTTTTTCGATCATACTGGGCGCTCGCGGCATTCATACCTGATTATAATGCTTTCAGTTTTGGTTTCAAGGGGGAGCGGGTTACGGGTTGCAGGTTGCGGGGGTGCGGGCAAAAAAGGCATAAGGCTCAAGGCGCAGGGCATAGGGCATATAGTAGAATTCGGAATTTGGAAAAAGAACTTTTGATTAAGGATTTAGAAAAAAAATAAAATTCAGAACTTTTCGCACAAATTCAGTATTGTTGACGCGATTACCAACATTTATGTTGCATCAAATTTTACGGCACATCAATAGTTCTGAATTTTCTTGCTTTAATCGATAAACTTGTTATGGTTACAAAAATGTATTTTTCTTACTATATCTCGACAGATTCGTAACATAAAATTTTGGAACAAAATTTTATTATGAAACCGATTGAAGAAGTTACCATGTTGTATGAGATCACCAAGGCGCTCAATGCGCATTTGGTTTTAAAAAAATCGCTGTACAAGGTTTTGGATATCCTATCCAATTCGATGAATATGGTACGGGGGACCATTACCATTTTAAATCCCATGCGCAATGAGATACGCATCGAGGTGGCCCACGGGCTGACCCGCAACGCCATGGAACAGGTAAAATACAAACTGGGGGAAGGTATTACCGGTCGGGTGATCGAGACGGGCAAAGCAGTTTCCATACCGAAGATCAGTGAAGAGCCGCTTTTTCTGGACCGCACCGGTTCTCGCAGGAAAAAAAAGGACGGAGACCAATCCTTTATCTGTGTTCCGGTAAAAAAAGGAAAGCAGGTCATCGGGGCCTTGAGCGTCGACCGGCCGTTTGATGAAACGTATTCTTTAAAAAGTGGCGAGAAGCTGCTTTCCGTTATCGCCACGATGATCGCAAGCCATGTCATCAAGCTTGAAACCATTCAGATGGACAAGGAACGGCTGAAAGAGGAAAACAGACGGCTGCAGAACGTCCTAAAAGACAAGTACAGTATTGGCAATATTATCGGTAACAGCAACAAAATGCGCGAGGTCTTTCAAATGATCTCCCAGGTGTCTAAAAGCAATGCCACGGTGCTGATCCGCGGGGAAAGCGGCACCGGAAAGGAATTGGTGGCCAATTCCATTCATTACGGCAGCCTGCGCGAAAAAAATCCGTTTATCAAAGTCAACTGTGCGGCCCTGCCGGTGACGCTGATTGAAAGCGAGCTCTTCGGACATGAAAAAGGGGCGTTTACCGGTGCGATCAAGAAAAAGATCGGCAAATTTGAGCTCGCCCACAAGGGAACTATTTTTTTAGATGAGATCGGATCGATCGGACTGGATATACAGGCCAATCTGCTGCGAATCCTCCAGGAAAAAGAATTCGAAAGGGTCGGCGGGCACCGAACCCTTAAAACGGACGTTCGCATTATTGCCGCCACCAATAAAAATTTGGAGCGCGCCGTCGAGGAAGAAACCTTTCGGGGAGATCTTTATTACCGATTGAACGTCTTTCCCATTTACATGCCGCCGTTAAGAGAGCGCAAGACTGATATTTTATTGCTGGCCGATTATTTTTTGGAAAAATACGCCAGGGAAAACCACAAGGAGATTAAACGCTTTTCGACACCGGCCATAGACATGCTCATGGAATATCACTGGCCGGGAAACGTGAGAGAACTGGAAAACTGCATCGAACGGGCGGTACTTTTATGCGAAGAAGGCGTTATTCACAGCTACCATCTGCCACCGACCCTTCAAACCGGCAAAGAGTCCGACACCGTACCCTCCCTGTCCCTGGAAGATGCCGTCGCCAGCCTGGAAAAAGAAATGATCATTGATGCCCTCAAAAACACCGGCGGCAATGTGACCATGGCCACCCAAACCCTTCAGACCACCGTCAGGAAATTCGCATACAAGGCACGAAAGTACGGCGTGGACTATCGCCAGTACCGCTAAAAAAGGAAGTATTAACCCAAAAAAGTAATGGAATCTGCTGTCACTCACTTCGTTGTTTTCGAAATCTCTAATTTGCCGAAATCGATACCGATATTCATACCCCGGCCGGTACCGGTCAGGGCCAGCGAAATCTCACCCTTCGTGTAAACGGAGGCCTGAGCAGATTTGACAGCACCCGCATGGACTTCTGCCGCCACGTATGGGCCGAAGATCTCATTGATATGAATAACCTCCGAGAATGTACCGCTGCCGTCGCGGATATCCATTTTGCCGAAGGTCAGGCCGCCGCCGGTGACATTGATTTTGACGTTGGCTTTCTCGCCGTTACTGCAGACAACCCGGCCGCTGCCATCAGCAGTTTTGTAAAAGGCGGACCACCCTTTGAGATTAAACTTCATGTTGCACTTGGCTGCAACCGGTGCATTGTCTTGAGCCACGACCACCCCTGAAGATTCGAACAGAATCGCTATCACACAGATAAAAATAAGGTTTTTCAATGAAGTATTCCTCTTTATGGTTCAGATTGAAAGCTTAAATTCACATAATGACATTGATATTATAGTCAATCTATCGGAAACATCTGGCGCGCACTTTAGATTGAATCTCAAGATGGACTCAATATATTACTCCGACGATTAAATACCTAAACCAATGTCATTCTGGCGAACGCCAGAATCCAGGGGAAACAGCCTGGATGCCGGATCCGTCATTCCGGACCTGATCCGGGACCGGCATGACGAGTGTTTCCTAGTTCATTGTTCGTTTAATATGAGGATCGGATCAATGTGAATGATGCCTTCTACTCACACTTCAGCAGCTGTTTTTGATTTTATAGGTTGATATTTGTGAAAATGATGGTTTAATCAATTAGGATATATTTGAAATCTTAAATTCAGTGAGTAATTTTATGAGGTATTTAATTAAATGGATGGCGCTGTAAAAAAAAGTTGCGCGGTAAAGCTGACGGTTCCTTTTTATGATCTGGATCCCCTGCACATGGTTTGGCACGGTAATTATCTTAAATATTTTGATGTTGCGCGGACAGAGCTTTTTATCAGCTCCGGTTTGGACCTTTACGACTATTTTAAAAGAACAAATTATCTTTTCCCAATCACCAAAACATCAACCAAACATATCGTATCATTGGGATATCGTGATAAATTCACATATAAAGCAACCTGTATGGAAGCCCATTATAAAATTGTGATTGATTTTAAAATAAGACTGGTGAGAAACAATCAGATCTGCGCCAAAGGAAGAAGCGAACAGGTTGCCGTAAAATATCCTGAAAAGGAAATCATGTTTGAAATACCGCAGGATATTCGACAGGCGCTGGGTTTTTAAATTGAATCCGGATTTTCAAAAAGCATGTATTGCAGGCGTTGAACGGGTCGCCGCCTGGTCTGATGTTCTTGACGATATCAATGTATTTCCGGTAGCCGATGGGGATACCGGTCGAAATTTAATTACCAGCCTTACGCCGCTGCGCTATCTGGAACAAGATCTGGAAGATACCATTCATAATCTGTTGCTGTCTGCCCGTGGTAATTCGGGAAATATAGCGGCTCAGTTTTTTTCCGGGTTTCTGACCGCCGATTCCTATGAAAACCTTGTGATCGCAGCAAGGATTGGAAGAGACCAGGCCCGGCAGGCCGTCAGCAAGCCGATACCCGGAACGATGCTAACGGTTTTGGATACATTGGTTGATCGTTTGGAAAACACTGATTTTGAGAATAAAACTGATGATATTGCCAAAATCATAGACCGATTGGAAGAATCCGTAAAATCGACTCCCGAGCTGTTGCCAAAGCTGAAACAGGCCAATGTTGTGGATTCCGGCGCTCTGGGAATGTTTATGTTTCTTGAATGCTTTTTTAAACGTCTCATCGGCCAGCACCGTGAGTTTCGACCGATTTCTTCAGTGTTTAAAGGCTTGCTCGAAATCTCATCCTCCTATCAGATGGAGA
>JASFFJ010000594.1:0-5168 GCA_050124355.1 Desulfobacterales bacterium
CACGATTAAACCGTTTAGCTCTTTTTCCCAAAAACGAATGGTAGACTTGGGTATATCAAATTTACGACTGATCTGCTGAATCGATAATAGATGTTCAGATTTTTCCATAAGACGTTGTGATCGTTTCAGCCTTTTTAACAGAGGTCAAATTCAAACATTAAATGGCATAAATGAGATGTGATCCTACAGCTCCGCCCTGTGGATTCCATCACCCTAGAAAATATAATTTACCGATCTCACTAACTTGCATGTTTTGCTCAAAAGGAGGTCCCAAAATGGCTTTCAATCCGCTTTGAAAGGAGTCAAATCTTATGAAAAAGCCACTGGTTTAGAGTTGAGCTTTAAGTTCGGGTTTAATCTCAGCAATAAACATGCCATAGGTTATCATATGCTTTTTTTCATTTTATTACAGTATGATACATTAATATTTACGATGTTTAGCAGGTTATAGGGTCAATTTTGTGACGGTTGAAGTTTAAGAATTTTCCAATTCTATACCAACGTATTGGAACCATAAGAGTCAAGCGAATAAGATCTATGGAAAATGAAATTTTCGAAAAATGACGTGATATTAAATCTATTTGGTTGTATCTGTTCACTAAAGTAAGGAAAGAAACAGGCCGATACATTTAATAAATAATTGCTGGAAATAAAGATAGGTAATAAGACATGTCATTATTAGACGGTGCGTCTTCAATCGACATATTTTCAGCTGCCAATCAGGGCGCTGCTCATTTGCAATCGTTGTCGAACAATGCCCTGAAAAGCGGTATCGATTTGTATATTAAAAAAGACTTTAAAGGTGCGATCAAAGCGTTTACCCGCGCCATCGGTCTGGCACCCAATTCAGCCTACTCAGTCGATGCAGCCAATTATATGGCCAAGGGGTACCTTAATATGGATGATCCCGAAAATGCCATTAAAGCCTATAAAACCGGAATTCGCCTGAATCCCTATCGCGATGACACCCACACCCAGCTTGGTAATTTATTATTTGCTGAAGAGCGTTTTGACGAAGCCATTGAGGAATATAAAGAAGCGGTTAGATTAAATCCCAGCGCGAGTAATTATTACACTCTGGGTCAAGGTTTTCTGGCCACCGACAACTACAGCAGTGCGGCAACCCAGTTTAACAAAGTCCTCAGCATGGCTCCCACGGATCCAGCAGGCAACCATGGTTTGGGTCTGACTTACAGTCGACAGGGACGGTATGAAGATGCCATCCGCCAATTTGAGATCGCCATTCAAAAGGATGGTAAATTTCATGATGCCCATGCGGAGATGGGGTATGCATACGCAGATATGGGAATGATGGATGAAGCCCAACGACAGGTCGATCATCTTGGACATGTCGACCCGATGCTGGCAGACGCGGTCAGCCGCCATATGTACAGAGTGGATCCCCCGAAAATGAGGTATGCACAGGCTGGTAGTACCTTCCTCTATACCATGCCCAACAACACCAATGTTTCGGCTTTGGATTCATATTTAAAAAACCCCGATGCATCCAAATCCTTTACCATGGTGTTTCAGTTTGATAAGCAGATGGACAGGGAATCGATTGAAAATCGGTTCAATTGGCAGATAGGCCGGTCTACCCAAAACGGTCCGGGACAGGCCTATAATTTTGGTCTCCCTATTCCGTCAACCGAAATCGCCGTTTCCCTTTTACCTGAAAATGTCTATTGGAATGAAAAAGAATTGAGTGCAACCGTAACTTTTTCGATAAAACAAAATTCCAGCGCCGATGGCACCATCGACCCTTCTCATATTGAATTCAAATTTACCGGCAAAGACATTTACGGAAATTCGATGGATGATAAATTTGATCAGTACATCGGATTTTCTGGGGTTGCTTGACATTCATACCACCAATTAAATCTCAACGCCACGCCCTTTTTGACAATTGCGCCAGCTTTCGCCCGACGGTTTGCCTTTGCATTTTCAGCCCAATTCCTGTAATCATGATAATGATGAAGGTCATGGTCGTTTGACATGAATAATGATCTTCACGGAATGACTAAAACTGCCATGCGCTTTCGCTTCAATAATAAAATCGTCGTTTTCATTGTTCTGCTGACAGGCGTGACAACTGGCGTGCTGACCGGCGCATTTTTCGCCTTCACCCAGGATCTGCCCCAGATTCGAACCCTGGAAACCTTCAGACCCCAGGCGGTTACCCGTATTTATTCTGCCGATAAGCAGCTGCTGGCCGAACTGTACCTGGAAAAAAGAGACCCAGTTGCCATCGACAGTATTCCCTTCTACCTCAAAGCAGCCCTGATCGCCACAGAAGACCGAAAATTTTACTCCCACAGTGGTATCCATCTAAAGGGAATTGCACGAGCCTTAATTAAAGATATCCTCGCCGGTGAATTCGTGGAGGGAGCCAGCACCATCACTCAACAACTTGCCAAGACATTATTTCTGACACCCCGCAAAACCGTCGTCCGAAAAATCAAAGAGGCCATACTGGCGTTCCAGTTGGAACGTAGATATACCAAGGATGAAATCCTGGAGTTGTATTTAAATCAGGTATATTTCGGCAGCGGTGCTTATGGGGTAAAATCGGCTGCTGAAATATTTTTTAACAAATCCGTCAGCGCATTAAGTCTGGCCGAATGTGCCTTGATTGCGGGCATGCCCAAATCCCCCTCCCGCTACTCCCCTCTGATAAACAAGGACCTCGCATTGAAGCGCAGAAATATTGTGCTGAGACAAATGCGGACTGCTGGTATTATCAATGCCAAAGATTATAATCAGGCGCTGGCGGAAGCGATCCAACTTGGGAAGAAAAGCAAAAATGTAACCCAAGCGCCTTATTTCGTGGAATTTGTCAAAAATCATCTGGAAGATGTTTTAGGCGCATCGAGACTTTATAAAGGCGGTCTATCGATAGAGACCACCCTCGATTTCAAGCTTCAAAGCGCCGCACAAAGAGCCGTAGAAGATGGTCTTTTTGCTCTGAAAACACGAATGGAAAAACAAAACATCCTGCAAGCCCCCCCCCAGGCTGCACTGATCGCCCTGGATGTAAAGTCCGGCGCAATTCTTGCCATGGTGGGTGGCAGGAATTTTGATGATAGTCCTTTCAATCGGGCAACCACAGCCAGAAGACAGCCCGGCTCGGCATTTAAGCCTATCATATATGCCTATGCCGTGGAGCAGGGCTTTGCTCAGAACCAATTGATCCTGGATGCCCCAATCGCCTTTAAAGGAACCGCAGAGGGCAATGAATGGCGCCCGCAAAACTTCTCCAAAGCGTTTCTGGGAGAAGTAACCTTAAGAAAGGCGCTGGCCGTATCACAGAACATTCCCGCAATACGATTGATTGAAATGCTGGGGCCGACCTCGGTTGTAGACTTTGCCCATCGCCTCGGTATTGCGTCCAATCTGTCGCCTTATTTATCGCTAGCACTGGGCACATCGGAAGTAACCCTGATCAGTTTAACTTCCGCTTATACCGTCTTTCCTCGAGGGGGAAAGTGGAACGAGCCCCATGGTATCAAAGCAGTTACCGACCACCGGAATCGGGTAATCTGGCGTGCCGAACCTCAAAAAAAGCTGGTAATGTCCCGCGGAGGAGCAGCTATCGTAACCAATATGCTCGAAGGCGTCATCCAAGAAGGAACCGGCAGCAGAGCCCGCATACTCCGAGGCCCTGTCGCCGGAAAAACAGGAACGACCAATAATTACCGCGATGCCCTTTTTATCGGATTTTCGCCAACCATTGCAGCCGGCGTCTGGGTCGGCCTGGATCCAGGCGGAACTCTGGGGGATCGGGAAACCGGTGCCAAAGCAGCACTGCCCATCTGGATCCAATTTATGCAAAACACACCAACAACCGACCCCCCTCCCTATTTTGATTTCCCGGATAATGTAATCAAGGTGCATATGAATCCGCAAACCGGCATGTTAGCAGACGAGGACGCCAAAAATGCGGTTGATGCGCTCTTTATCGAAGGTACCGAACCGAAAAAATATTGAAGTCAACGAACCGGCAAAAATGTCTCATTCGCCTACAAAACAAAAATTCCCGGGAGATGCATCAACAGCTGATCAATTCGTTTATGTGTAGATAATATTGATCGGCAGGGGGGGGTATTTCCATACGCCCGGTTTAGGCAGAATGTGCTGTCCACCGACGGCCAGCCAGTACAAGTCCGGCTTGATATCACGCAGCTTGCCGTCTTCGGGCGGACGAGAATGGTAGGTTTGTGCATAAGTTGCCTGAAAGATGCATACTGCATCCTTTTTTTCCCGGGCAACCATGTAATATTTTTTAAAAATGTGAGGAGAAAGACCCTTGCTTTCGAGAATTTGTTCCAGATCCTTACTGTTAAATTTCATCAAAACTGCTTTCGAAACGCCCCGTTCGGAGATGCGTAGTAAAGATCGCGATTCACTGCTTCCGGCATATACCGTGGTAATGCCCGGTATTCGTTTCATATACTGGGCGGCTACAATGGCAGCCGTTCGTCTGCCGCCGGCCATCACGGGTAACCCATAGTATTCAAAAAATTTCTTTTGAATATCTTCAGCATATTTATCGCCTTTCTCATATAGATCTTTGGATATGTAACGCAGACTGTGGGCCATGTCTTCAGCCGCATCGGCAATAGGCCAGTCAATGCGTACATGAAAATGGGACAACCCGTAGCGGTTTTTGGAAATACCGGCGGTATCTCTCTGGATCATGAGGGCATAATCCACTGGTAACAATTGCTTGATAAAATTCTTAAACTGGACAGTCTCTAAATACTTCCAGCTGCGATCGAAATTTTGCGAGAGTTCCAAGGTCTTGAACCTTGAGAGATTGGTCTTGGTTATTTTGTTGTTGTCGAAAATCCGGATATACTTTTTATGTTCGTCCGGCACATGGTCTTCAACAAAAACGACAAGAAAAGCGTTTTGGCTTTCATATTCCCTATCCGGAATTCGCGCACGGGGTTTTAGCTCACGTTTTTCAACAAAAGGAAACGATAGTTGCTGTAAAACAAAATTCTGGTAGGATTCAATCAAGGCATATTGAAGCAAAAATTGATCTAATTCATCTCTGAGAAGTTCATAATAGGACCGTCTAATCCGATCGGCCTGACTCAACTCTTCTCTGTATCTCCAGAATGCCAATTACATCTCCTGCTTTAAGATTAACTTTCAATACTATC